>DATMXZ010000234.1:0-2636 GCA_035561235.1 Ignavibacteria bacterium | reverse complement strand
GGCGAATTTGCCGACCTTTAATAATATGTTCATTTCTTATTGAACAGTCAGGTCCAATAAAAATTATTCTTTTGATTTAACCGCGGTGAAAATTCCTTTTTCAATCACGCCGCGCATAGTAGAGCGTTCCCAGGTGCCGTTTAGCGCCGTATCGGAAACGCTGAAGCGAAGAAAAATATTGTTGTCGGAAATTTTAGGATTCAGGTTGACGAATCCTTTTTTGTTCTTCTCGTCGAGCGAGCCGAAGAAATTCCCCCCCGTTCCGAGCAGAGATTTGAATTTATCGTCGTACAGCGTGAACACCTTGAAGAAGCCGGTAATGTCGGGGTCTTCGAATATTTTAGGCCGGAACTGCCCTTCGGCAATTTTGTTTCCGAGAGAGTCCGTCATAGAAAAGTCGTACGAGCCGAGAAATGATTCGACGAACTTGCTCGTGAAAATCACGTTGTTGTAGCATCTCATGCATCCGTAAAAAGAGGCGCTTATAAGAACCAGTATGAATAAAAGTTTTACAGTCTTCATAAGATTATTTAATTAATATCATTCGTTTTACTTCCGTGAACACCGATGATTTTGCCGAAGCGTCATACGCCGTGATTTTATACAGATACACTCCGCTCGCGAGCGAATACAAACCCGCGTTGAACGGAACGCTGTACACGCCAGCGTTATATACCGCATTGTCGATAATGCGCGCGACTTCTCTGCCTGAAATATCATAAATCCTGAGCGTTACGGACGCGTTTTGAGGAAGCGCGAACCTTATCGTTGTAAAGGGGTTAAATGGATTCGGGTAATTTTGCATAAGGGCGAAATTCGTCGGCGCTTCGGATGAATTAATCACAGGACCGAATTTCGAGCACTGATTATAGCGGAGCCTGATTGTGTCGCCGGGCAGCGGTCCGAAACCGAGCCTTGGGTCTATGCCTCCGCCGTTATTTGCCTGAAGGTGGCAGTAAGACATAATGGTTCCTTTTGCGGGCGCGACTTCCAAATCGCTGAAGCAGTTGCCTTCGGCGTAATAGCAGGAATCAATCGCCGACTGCTGATTCGCATATCTAACCGGCCACCAGCAGGCGTGCGTGTGCATAGAACCGAAGTTATGACCGAGTTCGTGAGTCGATACCATCACAGTCCAGGAATAAGTCGGGTACGCGAGGTACGTCGGGTCTATGTTGCAGAAAGAGAATCTTCCGGACGAATCCTGCGGACTGTAATTCGCGCAGAGTGTTCCAATCCAGGCGATACCGCCAGCGCCGAGGGGTCTGGTTGTCAGGAACTGTGCGAGGTCGCCGTTGAAATTATCTTTTTTCGCCGCGCCGAATTCGAGCAGATATTCATAAGAATTATTTATAAACCTGTACGGGTCGGGATTAGTCCACACGCTTATTCCCGCGATTTCAACGGGAATGTATTCGTTCTGGTAAATCGTAGCGACTGAGTTGTAATAACCCGTGATGAAATTTCCGACAGCGTTAATGTCGGAGCCCTTGTCCGTGTACAACTTGTTATCCGCTTCGATGTAAATTTTTACGGGAAGCCTTGCTCCGAAGTCAGGGCTGTCGGAATGCTCTTTATGCGAAGGAAGGTTCGAAGAGGTTTTGTAAAACTTCATATCTTTTCCGTCGATTCCACATTTGAAATTATTGCCTTTTATCAGGTCTTCTTCCCTGTAGAATATGTAAGTATTTCCCGCGTCCTTTACGGGACCGAGGTTATAAGTTCCATCGGCGCAGGATATGACTCCCATAACGAGGTTGTCAAAAACACTTATCGAAGCGAGCGAATTCTGCTCGCCCTTAACGATGCCCCTGTAATATCTTCCCGGCTTGTAAGGAACGAACGATTCGCCGTTTTCGGTTCTTCCCGCCGCTTTGAAATCCGGAGAAAGGAGTTCCGCTTCAACGAGTTGAAGTTCCATATTCTCGCTGCCGCTTA
Organism: Ignavibacteria bacterium; assembly: GCA_035561235.1. Lineage (GTDB taxonomy): Bacteria > Bacteroidota > Ignavibacteria > Tepidaquicellales > Tepidaquicellaceae > CAIKZJ01. The sequence goes on along the minus strand of DATMXZ010000234.1, from coordinate 698 downwards.
ACGGAATTGAGAAATTAATATTCTTTCCCGCCCTGAAACCTGTGAGTTTCAACGGTTCGAGTTCGAGGTTAACCGCTTTTTTAATGTCCGTCGTTATTTCTTTCTGCGAGAACCGCTTCCCGCCGTAAGTAAAGAGATTCACGTCATCGAAGTTTTTCGACTGAAGCGCGGACTGCACGACTTCGTTTACTTTCTGCACGGGGGTCACTTTGGTTTTTATAGTCTGTGTAACGGCAGTCTCCGGTTTCATTCCCAGTACTCCGTAGAGCAGGGCAAGTGCCGTTACAAGTATTACCGCGAAGCCTAAATTGGTTATGATTTTTTTCATTCTCTTCTCCTTCAATTAATTTCTATCGTAAGTTAGTTTTCTGTCAACCGAGCCCTGAGCAGTGAGCACCATTTTTTCAACAAAGTTTTCGGTTGTGAACGTGACATCATAACTGATACTCGAAGACGTGTAAGTCAGAACGTTGTTCGAGTAAGTGTAATTCTTGGTTACGGCATTCTGACCCGGGCACTGCAGCGTGGCGATTCCGCCGCTGAAGTTCGCCGTTTCTCCGAGACAGACGTCCTGAAGTGTTCCTTCCATTTTAACGAGAGTCCAGTTTCCTTCGACGGAACCGGTGCCCGTTAGAAGTTTCTCGCATTCCGTGCCCGTGAGAGTAAGTCCGAGTAAAATCATAAAGATACCGTACTTC
>DATMXZ010000233.1:0-9282 GCA_035561235.1 Ignavibacteria bacterium | reverse complement strand
ATAAAAAGTCAGGTATCCGCAGAAGAATACAATTCTTTTATAACTAATTTTTCGGAGGAAAAAGTATGTTCGGGAAAAATCTCAAAAGAGAATTGTATATCATTTCAATTCTATTGCTAATCATACTGTCCGGTTTTCTTTTCAACGGCTGTGAAAACGCGACGCAGAGCGTATCAAATGTCAGAAATATCGAAGGCCGGATTTTCGGTCTATACAATTATCCTTTTCAGGGAGTCAAAGTTACTGCTGGCGGGAAATCCGCAGTTACTGATATCAACGGTTCGTTCGTCATTCCTAACGTGGAACATCCCTATGAATTGAGGGTTCTGGATTCTGCTAAGAACAGGTTTATTTATATCCCAAAGCAAGATAGTTACACCTACAATAGACTTGCTATCGGGTATCTGACAAATTTCGGATATTCGTATCCCGCAACTATAAAAGCGACATATCCTGACAGTATCGTGAGTTCGGGAATAAGATTTATGTTCACGGACTTTTGGGACAAAAATTATTACGACAATATTCAGGGTCCCTATGGTGAAATAAGTATTCCGGTTCCCGACGGCATTTCTTACAAAGGTTCATTAATCGCCGTTACATACACGATGGACTCGCACAATCATATCTTTTACTTTAACAAATATTGCCGTATAGATAATATTATCGTCAACGCTCATCAGAATATTAATATCAGCCTGAATTCTTCCGATTTCAAGGTTGTTCCCGTAAATGAGACATACCATGTTGATTTTAATATACCTCCGGGTCAGAATATGGATTTAGGTTATTTCACACTTTTGTTCGGAGGACGTATGACAATTAATGCTTTGAATTTGATATCATTCGAAAACATCAATACAACCTCTATCGATCTGACATTGCCGCGTTTGCCGCTGATGAGTTGTTATCTTATCGCAGGATTTGTTTCATCCGGAAATTCCTCACATTCAAATGTATTCTCCTACGTGACCTATAACAAAGAATTAAACGCTCCTCAGGTTCCGGTTCTTGCATATCCTCCGGAAAACGCTTCAGTAGATATCAATACTGAATTCATTTTTAATCAGGGTCTTAATCACGTTGACAAAAAATATTATAAGTTAACACTACGTGACACAATACAGCCGTACTATATGCAAAACAGAATTTTTGAAGTATATCTTGAAAAAGAAAGATTCAATATATCCGAATTGGAAAACATCGGCGGCGGAAGCCTAAAAGGAAAAAGGTTTTACTGGGATGTCGAAGTATATGAGGGGAAGAGTCTGTACGATGGAATAACGGATGGTTATGATATACTGAGGAAGTCGATGACTGGCTGCATGCCAAGGGCAGTCAACGTAAACCCATAAACAATATAATCGGGCTGCCTTCGGGCAGCCCATACTAAAAAATAAAAAGGAGCGATGGCGTTATAAGAATACAATTCTTTTATAACTAATTTTCGGAGGAAAAATATGTTCGGGAAAAATCTCAAAAGAGAATTGTATTTTGTTCTGTCTTCGTTATTTACGTTATTCGTTCTCATCTTCACAGGTTGTGAAAGCACAACACAAAGCACTTCAAATATCGGTAATGTGACCGGAAGGTTAACGGGAATTTACAATATGCCTTTGCCCGGGGTGGTTGTTTCCGCCGGTAACGTTTCCGCCAAAACCGACAATTACGGAAGATTCAGCCTATCGGGTGTCGGATATCCGTACAGACTGCTCATATTGGATTCCCTTGAGAAAAAATGCATACTGATACCCCAACGGGACAACATAACGACGAACAGTCTGATGATTAATTATCTTTCGACTGCGATGGGTTACGCGTCTTCACTTATTTCATTGAGTTATCCGATAAGTGTCTTTACTTCCGGCGGTAAATCCTTTTTTACCGATTTCGGGGATAAAAATTATCCGGGTGATATAATGCTGTCAGGCAGTACCATAAATATCGCGATGGTGCCGGGTACGCAGTATAAGGGTTCCGTTGTTATCCTGGCATACACGAAAGATGCCAACGACAGGATTGTATCTTATGATAAGTATGCTGTCAGGGAGAACGTTGTTATAAACGCCGGCGCGGTCGTGAATCTCGAATTTTCTGCCGAAGACTTCAAAACGAATTTGAAAGATACAGTATTTCATATCGCAATAAACGCGGGTCCCGGACAGAATGTTAATCTGAGATATGCATACCTTACCTGCGGCTCTAAGCATACTACTAATTATGTCAATTATGTAAGTCAGGAAAACATTTCATCAAACACATTTGATATTGTCGTTCCTAAAGGAATGGGATTAACGAGCAATGTAATAATCGGCTTTAATTCAACAGGTTCCGGAGCAGGTACGGGAAGTACAAGCGTTTATTTCCCCGCGGCGGGTAACCTGATCGTAAACGCTCCTTTGATACCCGTCCTCGTTTCGCCTGAAGATAATGCCGTCGTCGGAGCGAACTCTGATTTAGTATTCAATCAGGGACTGAATCACGTCGAGAACAGGTTTTATAAACTTGTTCTGAATGACGCCGGCACGGGAAATCAATTATATACTAATATCGAGGTTTATCTTGACAGGGAAAGATTCAATCTGTCCGAATTAAACAACCTCGGCATAGAATCGGTCAACGGAAGAATATTCAACTGGCACGTCGAGATATTTGAAAATATGACATTGGACTATTACATAAGCGACATCGCCGGGAATACTAAATTATCGTCGTATAGCAGCGCCAGACGTTTTAGCGTAAGTCCGTGATACTTGAATAAATGGTTTTTGCACCGTCATTTCGGTAATTAGGAAACGACACAATGCAACACATTACAAAATTACTCTATCGATTCATGGCGGTAGATGTAAAATCAAAAAGGGCTGCCTTCGAGCAGCCCCTTTTTAATAATAATGATTGAAAAATTTACATTTGCTTTATGAAGTCCGTGATTTTATCCGCGATTTTCTCCCCGGTGAAACCCTCGTGCTCCAGCACGTCGTTTATGAGTCCCGGCTTGAACCATCCGTTATCGAGCGCGATAGGAAACACGACCGCGTTTACCTTATTCTTTACGAACAGTTCGGATATGATAGAATAAAGTCCGCCCGTGAGAAAATGGTCTTCCAGCGTTACGATTAATCTTGTTTTATCCGCCGCCTCGAGAACCGCCTGCTCGTCGAGCGGTTTCGGCGTCCGTATGTTTATAAGTCCGACAGACATACCTTTGCCTTCAAGGAATTCCTTCGCTTTGAGCGCCTGATTGAACAGATAGCCGCTTACAAACATCGTAATGTCCTTGCCGGACGATACAACTTCCGCTTTCCCGATTTCATAATCGTAATCGTGAGTATAGACCGCGGGTTCGTCGTTGAACCTAATGTAATACGGGTCCTGCGTTTCGATAACTTTCCTCAGGCAAATCACGAGGTCCTGCAGGTCGGCGGGGCATAGAATGTTCATGTTAGGAATTCCCCGCATAAGAGAAACATCCTCGAGCGCCTGATGGGCGGGACCGTTCGCCGTGGATAGGAAACCCGGCGACATTCCGACTAATTTCACCGGCAGGTTGCCGAGCCCGACGTCGGTCCGAATGAACTCAAATGCCCGCATCGTGAGGAATGACGCGAATCCGTGAGCTATTACCGTCCTGCCGCGCAGGGCGTATCCGCAGGATACCGCTATCAGGGTCTGCTCGGTGATTCCCGTATCTATAAACCTCTCGCCGAGTAACAGGGGAATGTTTTCAATGTGTTTCCTGCTCTCCGCGGTCGTAACAATGTACGTTTCGTCTCCGAGAACAATTTCCTTCAATGCGTCTTCGTAATTCATACAGGTGTTTTGTGTAATCAAATTAAAATTTACTAATACAAATAAAAAGGTTATTTTGAGAATGCAAATTTATGATTCCTGATATCAACATAAACCTCGAAGATTACAATTACGATTTGCCCGAAGAAAGGATAGCCCAGTTTCCGCTTTCAGAGAGGGATAAATCGAAACTTCTGGTATTTAAAGAAAATATCATTACGGAATCGGTTTTCGAAAATATTACCGAATATATTCCGGGCGACACTTACCTCGTGTTCAATAACACGAAGGTTATAAACGCGCGGCTCTTCTTTAAAAAGAAAACAGGCGCGAAAATCGAGATTTTCTGTCTTGAACCTGCTGATAACACAGCGGTTGAAAAGGCGTTTGCCGAACGGGATTCATCCGAATGGATTTGCCTCGTCGGTAATGCGAGCAAATGGTACGGAGAGGTTCTTGAAAAGAAAATCACAGCAGACGGGGAGGATTGCATTCTCTGCGCCGAAAAACTCTCAAACGATTCGGGCAATTTCAGGATTAAGTTTACCTGGAGCGCAAAGGACCTGTCTTTTTCGGAGGTCATTCAGGGTGCGGGATTAATACCTCTTCCGCCTTACATAAAACGTATGCCCGAAAAAGGTGATTCCGACAGGTACCAGACTGTTTACGCTGACGCGGAGGGCTCCGTCGCCGCGCCGACTGCGGGACTGCATTTTACGGAAACGGTGCTCGGGAAAATTAAGGATAAGGGCATCAGGACGGGAAACATTACACTAAATGTCGGAGCGGGCACGTTCAAGCCCATAAAAGTGAAGAACATTTTCGAACATTCGATGCACTATGAAAGTTTTACGGTAAGCAGGGATTTCCTAATCGCTCTGTTTGAAAATGCAGACAGAAAAATCGCCGCCGTCGGCACAACGACGGTCAGAACTCTCGAAAGTCTTTACTGGATGTCCGTGCTCGACAAGCAGAACAGCGGATTCGTCCTCGGGCAATGGGAGGTTTATGGACACGAAAATGACAATCTGCCCGGGTTTAAAGATGCGATAAGGAAATTAATTGATTATCTCGATAATAATGACGAACATTACATTAACGGCTCGACCGGTATTATTATAGTACCGGGCTACAAGTACAGGGTTATCGATATATTAATTACAAATTTCCACATGCCGTGCAGTTCACTTCTCCTTCTTGTCTCGGCATTTACGGGTGAAAGATGGAAAGACATTTACGATTACGCGCTTGATAATAATTTCAGGTTTCTGAGTTACGGTGACAGTTCGATATTATTCAAACAATAAACTATGCACAACATATTAAAAAAATTCAACAAACTCGGTTATTCTATTATTCCCACTCCTGTTCATAAACTTGAGAATCTTTCGAAATTTTTCGGCGCGAATATATACTGCAAGCGTGACGACATGACAGGATTCGCATTCGGAGGAAACAAGACGAGAAAACTCGACTATCTTGTCGCTGAAGCGGTTAACCAGAAAGCCGATACGCTCGTATGTGTCGGGGCTAACCAGTCTAACTTCTGCAGAATCGCCTCCGCATTCGGTGCGGCGTGCAACCTTGACGTGCACCTCGTTCTCGGCGGGAAAAAACCCGCTGTCAGCACCGGAAACCTTATGCTTGATTACCTCTTCGGCGCGAAAATAACTCATATTGATTCCGAAGACTGGGATGTCTGGGAGAACGAGGCGATAAGGGTTTCGGAAGAACTGAGGAAAAAAGGGAAAAAAGTTTACTGGATGCCGATTGGCGGCTCAACCCCGACGGGCGCGCTGGGTTACGTCGAGTGCATGTCGGAAATCATGGATTATTCCCGAAAGAATAAGATTCATTTTGAAAGCATTTTCCATCCTACGGGTTCCGCGGGAACGCAGGCAGGGCTTGTCGTGGGAAAAAAACTATTCGGTTACGAAGGGGAAATCACCGGAATCGCCGTGACTAAGAACGAAGAACAGTTGAAGAGCGAAGTGTTAACTCTGTCCAGGGAAACCGCGCATCTGCTGGAAATCGATTTTCAGGAAGATAAAATCATAGTTGACGATAATTTCATCGGTAAATGCTACGGGGCGCACACGAGAAAAGCGGAAGACGCCATCAAGTTGTTCGCGCGCAAAGAAGGGATTCTGCTCGATTACGTTTATTCGGGTAAGGCGGCCTCGGGGATGCTTGACCATATAAGAAAAAAACATTTCCCGAAGAATTCGAACGTATTGTTCGTGCACACGGGCGGCAACATACAATTGTTTAATTAGCCGTTTAATCTGCATTATCTTTTATTTTATAAAAAAACTTTTTATATTAAAATATGGATGGGATTTTAAATCAGAAACCGATGCCGGAAGAATATTCCGGTCACTATTCTCATTATGTCGATTTGGTTCCCGAAGGGCATATACTCGATATTTTTGAGAAACAATCATACGTAACGCAGGATTTTCTGTCTTCAATACCATCCGATAAGGGCGACCATACTTACGCTTTCGGGAAATGGACGATTAAGGATATAATAGGTCATCTTATCGATACCGAAAGAATATTCAGCACGAGAGCATTAAGAATATCACGGGGGGATAAGCAGGCAATGCCGGGTTTTGAGCAGGATGATTACGTGAAGAACGGCATGTTCTTCAGGAGAACGCTTAAAGACGTAGTGGATGAAAGACACTTGCTGCGTCTTGCTAACATAAAAATGTTCAGGAGTTTCGAAGAACTAACTTATCTGGAAAAAGCTGTTGTCAATGATAATATAATATCGGTAAGGGCAATTCTGTTTCTTTTAACTGGTCACGAGATATACCACGTGAAGTTTATCAAGGAAAACTATCTGTAAATCTAATTAATCAAGGGGAAATATAATTTAGGGAAAAACTATGAAAAATCTTCTAAAAACATTCGGTGCATTAGTATTAATTGCCGCGATATCCGCGACACTGGGCGGATGCTCCAGAAAATCCAACAATCAAAGCGCGGCAGACTCGACAAGGAGAGCGGAAGAATATCAATATAAGAAAAGAGACAGTACGGATATTTACGGAAGCGGCTTCTTCGAATACAGGGATACGATAAACAGTTATCATCTGGGCTATTCGATACCGAGAGACAGTGTTTACAAGGTTGACAATCTAAAGGCATTCGAGGAACTGAACCTGCTCATTCGGAAAGATTCTCTAAATCCGGGTCCGTATCTTGACAGGGGAAATCACCTTCAGAATATTCACAAATACATAGAAGCGATACGGGATTATGATATGTACATACAACTCAATCCGTACAACCATTCTGCTTATCAGAACAGGGGAACGGCTCACGAAAGATTAAAACAATACGACCAGGCGTTGTGGGATTACCAGAAAGTTCTCGAATTAAAACCAAACGACACGATAGCGAACTTCAACAAGGGCGTGGTTTATGACGCGATTAACAATCCCTGGCAGGCGATAAAAGAGTACGACACTACAATCGTTAAAGACCCGAAACTCGCAAAGGCTTACTATAACAGAGGCGCTTCCTATGAAAAAGTGGCTTTATACGACGAAGCAATCAAGAATTACAGAAAAGCAATCGAATTAAATCCGAGATATAAGGACGAACTCGAAAGGAAAATCGACTATCTGAATTACGAGTATAAGTAAGGATTTGTCACTTAAAATCCAGTCCCCATACGCCTGAGGTCTTGACGGTCAGCAGGTAGGCGTTCGTCTCCGGCACAACGAGTTCGGTCTTGCCTTCGAAATCGTCTTTTGTATCAGCGAGGACTTTTATCAATTCGCCGTCCGCCGTTTTCAGGTCAACGAAAAATGAACCCGGTCCTTCGTGATAGTACTCGAACAGCGCGTCTCCCTTGTTGAGATGAATAATCTGTGTCTTGTCTCCTCTTACATTGTATGCAAGCCTGTATTGAATTTTCTTTCCGTCCGAACTTAACAAATCCTGTTCAAAGAATGAACCGACATAACCCTTCAACAGAAAATACGCGAGTACGAATAAGCCCGCGACGAACAGAAAACTGATAACAAGTTTCGCTTTTGAATTCTTTCTCATTGTTCCCTTTTTTGAAACAATATAGTAAGAATATTTAATATCCTCAAGTTTCTATTACGGCTTGATTAATATCTGTTATTTAAATAATTTGACAAAAAAGTCCGAGTTGAAAGCCGTAATCCTCATATTGCTGTTTGTCGCCGCCGGATTCGCGTGCCGTTTGGACAATTCTGACGGAGTAATGGTCGAAAACGTTTACAGAAATTATTACGGTGAACGAGACAGTTTCAAGGTCTGGATTGTCGACGGCGGCGTGATTCGCGAGAAAATATTCGGTGAGTTCATATACGGGGGCAATGATGAGAGGTATACGTTTATTCCAAAATTGGAAATATGGATTGACAATTCGATATCCGCGAAAGAGTTTGAAACGACCTTGATACACGAGATTAGGGAAAGGAACCTGATGAAAGTGTACGGAATGTCATACTCCGACGCTCACGATTCCGCGCTCGCGATTGAATTACAGTTGAGGAAAAAATTTAGAGACGAATGCTCGAAGCATGAAAGCGAACTTCCGGCTGTTTATCCCGTTGATTTCGATTCAACGCGTGAAATCGATAACCTTCCCGAAAAAATAAGACTGGAAAACATTTACCGGGTTTATTCCGGCAAGAAAAATGATATGAATGTCTGGATTGTTGACGGATTCAGTGTAAGGATGAATATATTTCCCGATTTCGGTTTCAGCGGTAACGGTCTTGTTTATTTGTTCATTTCCGGAAATGAAATCTGGATTGACGGCGATGTATCTTGCGAAGAGACCGAATATTCCATAATGCTCGAATTAAAGGAAAAAGAGTTGATGGAAAAGGGAATGTATTATGACGACGCGTACGAAGAAGCGCTTAAAGTCATCGATTCGATGAGGGTATCATCGCGAAAACTTTCCGTTTCGAAAAAAGTAAAAGTGCCGGAAATTCTCTTCCGGGATAAAGGAACAGGAACGAAAAACTCAGGCTAAATCAGCCCGCCGCCGATAAGCAACCTGAATGCTCCGATGAATACCGCGATGCCGCAGAGTATTATTCCAGTAATCGCGGGTCCTTTCGACCTTTCATTCATTCCGGTCGCGATGATGCTGAGTATCAGTCCGAGAACTGCGAGAGGTATGTTGAACCAGTTGAACCAGCCGAGAAAAGGAATCAATCCGATGAAGAAACCTACAATTGTTATGATTCCGATGATGAGTCCTGCTATTCCCATGTTCTTAATTATTATTTATTATAAATTAATTCAATACGTTCTTAAAATCAACGCTCAATGAATTGCAGTTTATTAGACGAAATTGTAAATGCAGGGTTTCAGGAATCGGAAATGAAAATGCCGGGACTGTTCAGATAGGTTTATTTGCTTTTAAAGTATATGCTTGATATTATAACCACATTTAACTATCACTGATATCTTTGGAAACATGTTTGCAGA
>DATMXZ010000232.1:0-4070 GCA_035561235.1 Ignavibacteria bacterium | reverse complement strand
ATATTATTTATTGCGATTTAAAAAGTAACGTGTATGTTCCAGTTATGCTTGTCCTCGATTTCGCCGTACTGTATTCCCGTAATCGTATCGTAGAATTTCTGAGATACGGGACCTATCTTCATGTCGTTTATGATCATATCGTTTCCTTTGTACGTCAACTGCCCGACAGGCGATATAACTGCCGCCGTACCGGTTCCGAATGCTTCCTGAAGTTTTCCGTTCTTGTGCGCTTCGGTCACTTCGTCAATTGAAATGTTTCTTTCCGTAACCTTCATCCCCCATTCCCTTGCCAGCGTGAGGACAGTATCGCGCGTGACGCCAGCGAGCACGGTTCCCTTCTCGAGCGATGGCGTGATGAGTTCGCCGTCTATTACAAACATTATGTTCATCGCGCCGACTTCGTCAATGTCTTTCCTGTTAACGCCGTCAAGCCAGAGAACCTGCGAGAAACCCTTCTTGTGAGCGTCCATTCCCGCGTACAACGAAGCAGCGTAATTCGCCGCGGTCTTCGCCGCTCCGACTCCGCCCTTTACCGCGCGTACGTGGTCGTCGCTGACCATTATCTTCACGGGATTAAGCCCCGCCGCGTAATACGATGCTACGGGTGAAGTCATCACTATGAGCATGTATTCCGACGACGCAGTTACTCCGAGAAAATTCCCGCTTCCGAAAGCGACCGGACGAAGGTAAAGAGACTGACCTTTCTGATTCGGTATGAACTTGTTGTCAATCTTTATGAGTTCCTTCATTCCGTCTATGAGCGTCGGTACGTCGTAATTTGGAATGCAAACGAGCGACGCCGAGCGGTTGAGCCTCTTCGCGTTCATATCGCCTCTGAAAAGATTCGCGCCTTTTCCGTCAACACGCCTGAACGCTTTCAGCCCTTCGAAAATCGTCTGACCGTAATGAAGCGTGCAAAGCCCCGGCTCCATCGGCATTTCACCGTACGGCATTATCTCGCCGCCGTCCCATTTTCCGTCTTTGTACCTTGATATGAATATGTGGTCTGAAAAATATACTCCAAACCTTAAATTGTTCCAGTCAATGCTGTCGTATCTTGTCTTTTTGTTTTTTGTTATTTTGAACCCCATATTAAGTTCCTTTCCTATAATTTATTTATGGAAATTAACCCGCTTTCTTCATTAGTTCAGCGCCTACTTCAAGCGCTTTCCTGTTTATCGGAAGAAGGTTGTGATACCTCTCGGGCAGCACTTTCTTTAAAGCCGCCATTACTCCGTCAAGAGAAATTATCGGCTTCTTCTCGAGAAACGCTCCGAGCAGTATCATGTTCGCTACTTTAACGTTATTAAGTTTGTTCGCTTCATCAGCCGCGGGTATCGCGAAAATACCGATATCCTTTCTGTCTGAAGCGTGAAGTATGTTAGTTGATTCGTATACTATTATTCCGCCCGGTTTAATCCTGCTTTCGAATTTTTCCATCGACGGCTGGTTCAGAAGTATTCCGGTATCAAATCTCGATACAATCGGAGAACTTATCGTCGAATCCGATACTATCGTTATGCAGTTTGCCGTGCCGCCTCTCATTTCGGGTCCGTATGAAGGCATCCAGGAAACATTCTTTCCTTCCACCATTGCGGCATATCCTAATGTCTGTCCCATCGAAAGGACTCCCTGTCCTCCGAATCCCGCGATGATTATTTCTTCGTTCAACATGTTATTTTATTCCCCTTTCGGCTTATTTTACTAAATCTTTTAAATCTTCCTTCGACGGTACCTTGATGTCGCCGACAGTATAATATTTCAGCATCTCGTTCTCTATGAACTGATTTGACTGCACCGGCGTCATCTTCCAGTTTGAAGGACAGTTGGATACTATTTCGATGAAACTTGTTCCCTTGCCGAGTTTCTGGTATTTGAAACCGTTCTCGATTGCTTTCTTCGTCTTTCTTACCGCGTTCGGCGTGTGAACAGTCTGCCTCGTCACGTAGAACGCTCCGGGAAGAGGCGCGACAAGTTCGGAAACCTTTATCGGATATCCCATCTTGTGTACGTCCCTGCCGTACGGCGACGTGGTCGTCTTCATTCCTTCGAGCGATGTCGGCGCCATCTGACCGCTTGTCATTCCGTAAACGCCGTTGTTGATGAATATTATCATTATGTTCTCGCCGCGGTTCACGCAGTGTATCGTCTCGCCCGTTCCTATTGCCGCGAGGTCGCCGTCGCCCTGATACGTGAAAACGTATCTGTCGGGAAGGCATCTCTTTATTCCTGTCGCCACTGCCGTTGCCCTTCCGTGAGCGGCTTCCTGCCAGTCAATGTGAAGATAATCGTAAGCGAATACAGAACAGCCCACGGGCGCTACTCCGACTACGTTTTCCTGTATTCCGAGTTCCTGTATTACTTCCGCCAATATCTGATGAGCCACGCTGTGCCCGCATCCCGGGCAGTAGTGAAGACGCGTGTCCGTCATCACGTGCGATTTCTCGAACACCAGATCGTATGTGTCTTCGCCGTCAACTATGCACTGAGGAGTTGTTAATTCTTTATTATCCATTTTCTGAATTTTAATTTTCTTCTTAAAGTGTTTTGATGAATTTTTCGAATTGCTCTTCGACCTCTTCGGGACTCGGTATTATTCCGCCCATTCTTCCGTAATGCTCTACCTTAACTTTTCCGTTTACTGCGAGCCTCACGTCCTCTATCATCTGCCCCGCGTTGAGTTCAACAACGAACATTCCTTTTACCTTATCCGCAAGTTTGTTCAGCACCGGCGCCGGATATGGCCATAAAGTTATCGGTCTCAATAGCCCCGCCTTTATTCCCTTCTCCCTCGCAAGTTGAATCACCTTGTGGCTGATTCTTGCGGACAAACCGTACGCCACGAACAGATATTCGGCGTCTTCCGTCATTATCTCTTCATATCTTATTTCGTTTTTCTCTATTTCTTCATATTTCTTTAATAGTTCAAGATTCACTTTTTCCATCTTCTCGGGCTGAATGAACAGAGACGTTATTATGCTTCTTTCTCTGTCGGGTGTCTTTCCCGTCGTCGCCCAGGGTTTCGGGATTTTATTTATTTCTCTCTTATGGAAAATAACCCTTTCCATCATCTGTCCAATCGCTCCGTCAGAAAGCATCAGCACGGGATTTCTGTATTTGTCCGCTAATTCAAAACCGAGAAACACGAAATCCGACATTTCCTGTACGGAATTCGGCGCGAGTACTATCAGCCTGTAATCTCCGTGACCGCCGCCCTTCGTCGCCTGAAAATAATCGCCCTGCGACGGCTGAATCGTTCCCAGCCCTGGACCGCCGCGGTTTACGTTAACCAGCAGACACGGCAATTGCGCTGACGCTATGTATGAAACGCCTTCCTGCATCAATGACCAACCCGGAGAAGACGATGATGTCATTACCCTAGCGCCCGCTCCCGCCGCTCCGTAAACCATGTTTATAGAAGCAACTTCGCTCTCCGCCTGAAGAGCCAGAAAATTCCTGTTCGGCATCTCGCGCGTAAGGTACTCGAGTACTTCCGATTGAGGCGTGATTGGATATCCGAAATACGCGTCCATCCCCGCCTGAATCGCAGCCTCAGCCATAGCCTCATTGCCTTTCATTAATCTTATATCTTCGTTTTGTTTCATGATTTATTCCTCTTTTAATATGTCTTTTTTCAAATCTTTTTAAATTTTTTAAAGATAGTCCATCTTCGACAGGTCCTCCATCGTTGGATTATCAAGTTTCACGTTCAGCGAATCCGTGACGTTTGAAATCGTCGCGACAAGGTCTTTCTTTTTTCCTGACGTCCTGTAAACCTTGATGACGCCGTCAGGACATACAAGCGCGCAGTTCGTGCAGCCCGTGCATACATCGTCGATTACTACCGCGTAACGGTATCCGAAATTGTTTATGTCCTTCGAAAGTTTTATTGCGTCTTCCTTGCAGGCAATCGTGCATAATTCGCATCCCTTGCATTTTTGTATGTCGATTACAGTCTTGCCTTTTATTTTGCGAGGTTTTGCCGCCGGAGTTTTTGTATTATCACTCATAATTTTCTTATTTTGGATTTTAGGGAAAGATAAAAACTTGTAACATAACAATTTATCTAA
>DATMXZ010000231.1:0-4979 GCA_035561235.1 Ignavibacteria bacterium | reverse complement strand
ATTTTAAGTAGGACAAAGAATTGTGCAAAAAGGTTTAATAAAAAACCCCGCTTTAGCGGGGTTGTAAAACCGATCGAATTTTATAGGCTATTTCAAAACAATCATACGTTTAATGTCTGTGTATTCAGGAGTTTCGAACCTGTAGAAATATACCCCGCTCGAAATATTCCCGGCGTTAAATGATGTGCTGTATCTGCCTGCCTGAAGTAAATCGTTTGCGAGAACCTGTATCTCTTTTCCTAATATGTCATAGACTGTTATCTTTATCCTTCCCGAGCGCGCAACGTCGAAGAAAATGTTTGTTACGGGGTTGAAAGGATTGGGGAAATTTTGGTAAAGTTTGGATTCCCCCGGTATCTCCGTACTTATATTTTTTATCCCTACAATTTGTTCCCATCTCGCGTATTCCGCTATGGAATATTTTAATGAGAATGCCACGATAGTGTCGTTACCGGTACTGTCAGGACTGGTATATGAACCGATTCCGGAGCCCGTCCATCCGCGGAACCTGTAAAGTTGCCCGTTGTAGTTCATAAATTTTCCATTAACACCGAAATTGAATGACGCTGCCGAATCGTAATATACGCCTCCGCCAAATGTGTTTCCGATAGCCGAACTTAAAACCAATTTATATGAAGGTCTGTAATGTGCGGTCAGAGTCAAAGGAAAGTTGACGTTGATTGTCTGGGTCGTATCACCATTATTGCTCCAGTTGCTGTAAGTATACATTGTGCTGCCGTTTATCTTGGGACTAAGTGCCTTTATCGTTATTGATGTTCCGTTAGGAAACAGGAGATTTTGTCTTGAGTTGTATGTATTACCATTCACTATGTAGTCGCAAATACTCTCGCGGTTGGTTCCAATATTCACGTATGAAGAATTTACAATTATACTGACTATTCTTCTGTGAACGGGTATAATCGATTTTGCGTTTGCAGTTATGATTAGCCGATATGATTTCGGAGTCACACTGCCGATAGTTTTTGCTTTTACTATCACAGAATCCGGGAAAGAAGAAATACTGTCCTTGCCATTTGCAAAACTGAACTGAATTGATCCGGATGACGGCAAGGTATCGAGTGATAGAGTGAACTTTACTCTTTCGTTAAATCCTCCTCTTACTCCCGGAATTACAAATGTCATGCTTACGCTGTCGTTGTTGTTCAGATACGATTGCGTTATATTTGTTTTCAGAGCGAAGTCGGGACCATATGAAACGAAACTGCCGAAAGAATTGAATCTCGAATCCATATAGGAATTTAAACAAGTGTTTCCCGTTTCGGATGAATTGCCTATGTAATCCCCCATGTATTTCTCTCCGCCGGGTTGTCCGACTGCCATCGTGTTCGGATTGAACTGCGCGTCCGATACTCTGTAATTCGGAACGAAACTCGCGCCGCCGTTAGTCGAATGAGTTCCCCACATTTCGGTTAGCAAGTTTCCCGAAGGATCGTTCCTTGAATCAAACCAGGTAATGTACACGCGTCCTGTTTTCTTATCTGACGTGATGCAGGGCATCCACTGATCGGTCGTTGTCGCATCGTCATTTACTCTTACGGGAGAAGTCCAGTTCGCGCCGTAGTTCGTTGAGCGAACCATGTATATGTCGGCCTTATCGCTCGTGCCCGGATTCGCCGCGTATGTAATGTAAACGAAGCCGCGCGTAGATGTAAAACTATTGTCCGCTGCCATTCTCGGGAAGTAATCCGTTCTTATACAGTTCTTAACTGTAAATCTTCCCGCGCAAACGGTGCCGGGGCCTGAAATTGAGATTATTGCGTTTACAGCGGAGCCGAAAGTAGCGCCGCCGTCTGTTGATTTATATACTCTTATTGCTCCCTGATATGTGCAGGCTAGATAAACACAGCCGCCGGAAATGTTTCCGTTCGCACCTACACTTACGTAAGCCCCCTGATCTCCCGCAAACGAAAGAGGGGATGTGTATGATTGACCTCCGTTTGTGCTTCTTACAAATCTCATTCCGGTTGCTCCGAATTGTCTCCAGCCGACGTAAATATTATTCGAATAAGGTCCCGCCGTCTGGTCGCAGGTCATCCACGGTTTATCTCCGAGTCCGTTATTGAATGAATATGCCGATACGGGCGTAAGAAACGAAACACCCTTGTTAGTAGATTTTGTGACCCAGGCGCCGTATAGACTTCCAATCTGGTACATCTGGAGATAGTATAAATTCCCAAGACTGTCATAGGAAAGAACAGGGTCCCCGATTGCTGAATTGCTCGGAAACAATACACTTACCTTTGTCCAATCGATTCCATTAAGCGTAACATAATAACCGGAACTGATATTAAACGCAGTTGCTGCGTTTAAAGGATCCCTCGGGTTAATTACGACGTGCGGTTCACCAAAATCGTTGCCGAGAAAAATGTTATCGTAACCGTCTGCTGATGTTGTGATGATACTCGAAGTTCCCAGCGGTGTAGGATTAAAATTCGCCGGAGGAGTCACGCGCGAGAACAATTTTGAATAATCAGGTTCTATAGTCTGCGTCATTGAAATTACCGGCAGGAGTAGAAAAAGAACAACAAAAGTAATTTTAAATTTCATACAATAAAAAAATTCGTAAAAGATTGTGTAAAATATCAAATTGAGCGCATAATTACAAATCTATAATTGCTAAAAAAAAAGCGGATTCTTGTTTGAACCCGCCTTATATAAATTCGCTTCATATTTATTCTATTTCAATGAGAACATCGCCTTCGAGAATGTTGTCTCCGGGCTTTACCTTCACGACCTTTACCTTGCCTTCTCTGTCTGACGTGAGATTGTTTTCCATTTTCATAGCTTCCCATGTCAAAAGGTTAGTGCCGACCTTAACTTCGTCGCCGACCTTGACGAATACTTTTATTATCGTGCCGGGCAGCGGGGATTTAATTACGCCTGCGCCTTTTTTCTCCGTCGGGCTGCTTGTGAGCGCGTTCGCTTTCGACGTATCGGTTGAAGGCTGACTCTGTTGTCTCACGAGTGTCGGTGTTTTCGACACTTCTCCGGAATGGTCAATCATTACCTCGTATGCCTTCCCGTTAACTTCGACCTTTGCTTTATTGCTTTCGTAACTTAATACGTTGACTTCGTAGTTGTTATTATTTATTGTAAGTTTGAAATTTTTCATTTTGTTTTATCTTTATTGTTTAACGGGGCCATTTCCGCATCATATATATTTTTGAACTCCACGGAGAATAAGGCCGGTCAATTCTTTTTATAGTCATTTTCGAATCTATCTGCTCGTAAGAACCCTGTGAATATGCCGCTATCGCAGTTGCGATTGCCGCCATTATTTCATCTTCCTGAACGTTTTTCTTCGCCTGGGTTTTGGGAGCAGGTTTTGTTGCTTCTGTTTTCTTATTCGTATTTCTCTTTAATAATGCCATCATTCAGTCTCCTATAAAGGTATGTTTGAGTGCTTCTTCGCCGGATTGGTCGCTTTCTTTGTCGCAAGAGATTGCAGCGCTCTTATGACTCTGAAACGCGTATTGCTCGGAAGAATGACGTCGTCGATATAGCCGTATTTCGCCGCTTCGTACGGAGTCGCGAATTTTTCCCTGTATTCCTGTTCCTTTGCTGCGATGAATTTTACTTTCTCTTTTTCATCCGTTATTTCCTTCAATTCCTTGAAATATAAAACTTCAATCGCGCCTTTTGGACCCATTACGGATATTTCCGCGGACGGCCAGGCATAGTTTATGTCTCCTCTCAAATGCTTGGAACCCATTACGTCATAGGCGCCGCCGTATGCTTTCCTGAGTATGATTGTAATTTTTGGTACGGTCGCTTCGGCATACGCATATAAAAGTTTCGCCCCGTGAAGTATAATGCCGCCGTATTCCTGAGCCGTTCCGGGAAGATAACCGGGAACGTCTACAAGCGTGAGTATCGGGATATTGAACGCGTCGCAGAATCTTACAAACCTTGCTGCTTTCCTGGATGCGTTTATGTCGAGCACGCCGGCGAGATATTTCGGCTGGTTTCCGACTATGCCGACGGGCATTCCGTTCATCCTTGAAAAACCGGTTACGATATTTTGCGCGTATCCTGATTGAACTTCGAGAAATTCACCGTCATCAACGATAGAATCTATAACGTCGATTATGTCGTATGGCTTGTTCGCGCTGTCGGGAATAACATCGTTAAGGGAAACCTCTACTCTGTCTATGGGATCAGTGCACGGATATAGAGGCGGATCTTCGAGATTATTCTGGGGAAGATAAGAAAGGAGTTTTCTTATTAGCAGAATTCCTTCCTCTTCATTATTGACGGTGAAATGCGAGACGCCCGATTTTGTGCTGTGAACGTATGCGCCGCCGAGTTCCTCGTCAGTAACCGATTCTCCGGTAACCGTCTTTACAACTTTCGGTCCCGTTATGAACATGTAACCCGTTTGCTTCGACATGATGATAAAATCAGTCAGCGCGGGGGAATACACTGCGCCTCCCGCGCACGGCCCGAACACGGCTGAAATCTGTGGAATCACACCCGACGCGAGCACGTTCCTTTGAAAAATTTCCGCGTAACCGCCGAGAGATTTTACCCCTTCCTGAATCCTCGCGCCGCCGCTGTCGTTTATACCGATAACGGGAGCACCGACCTTCGTAGCCATATCCATCACCTTGCAGATTTTCTGTGCGTACATTTCTGATAGCGAGCCTCCGAAAACCGTAAAGTCCTGTGAAAAAACGTAAACGAGCCTGCCGTCAATCGTGCCGTAGCCCGTTACAACACCGTCAGAAAGATATGATTCCTCTTCGAGTCCGAAATCTATGCATCTGTGAGATACAAACATGTCGAATTCTTCGAAACTGCCGTCATCAAGCAACAGGTCGATTCTTTCGCGCGCCGTGAGTTTGCCTTTTCTGTGCTGGGCTTTAATTCTCTTCTCGCCGCCGCCAAGCCTCGCCTCGTCCCGAAGTTCGGTCAGTTCCTTGATTTTATCATGTATTGACATTATTACTCCATTAATG
>DATMXZ010000230.1:0-3296 GCA_035561235.1 Ignavibacteria bacterium | reverse complement strand
TCCTTAAGCAATTCTCTGGCAATTACAATCTTTTGTATTTCGCTCGTCCCTTCGTAAATTTCGGTTATCTTGGCATCGCGGAGATATCTTTCCACGAGATACTCACGCACGTAGCCGTAACCGCCGTGTATTTGAATCGCTTCCAAAGCGTTTTGAACAGCCACGCGGCTCGCGTAAAGTTTCGCCTGCGCGGCTTCTTTCGCGTATTTCTCGCCTGCGTCTTTTTTCAGGGCAGCCTGCAATATCAGCAGTCTCGCCGTTTCCACGTTTACAGCCATATCAGCGAGTTTAAACTGTATTGCCTGAAGTTCGCAAATCGGCCTGTCGAAAGCCTTTCGCTCCTTCGAGTATTTTAACGCCGCGTCGAGTGATGCGGACGCTATACCGAGCGCTTGAGACGCAATCCCGATACGTCCTCCGTTCAGCGTTTCCATCGCTATCTTGAATCCGAGTCCTTCCTCGCCGAGCACATTTTCCTTTGGAACGCGGACATTATTGAGTCCTAAAGTGCAGGTATCGGAACTTCTAATACCGAGTTTGTCTTCCTTTTTTCCGACCTCGACACCATCGAGTTTTTGCTCGACAATAAAGGTTGTAATGCCTTTATATCCTTTGGATTTATCTGTCTGCGCCTGAACCAGATAATAGTCCGCTTTCGTGCCGTTTGTAATCCAGTTTTTCATACCGTTCAAGACGTAGAAATCACCGTCTTTTTCGGCAACGGTTTTCTGATTAGTAGCGTCGCTGCCCGCTTCGGGTTCCGAAAGGCAGAACGCGCCGAGTTTTTGTCCCGAGGCAAGGGGAGTAAGGTACTTTTCTTTTTGCTCTATTGTGCCCCATTTCTCGATGCCGTAACAAACCAGCGAATTGTTAACCGACATTATCACCCCTACGGATGCGTCTACTTTTGATATTTCCTCCATTGCGAGAACGTAACTGACAGTATCGAATCCCGCTCCGCCCCATTCGGGAGAGACCATCATACCCATGAAGCCGAGTTCGCCGAGTTTGGATATGATATCGGCAGGGAATTCGGCGGTGATGTCGCGCTCGACGGCCGAAGGCGCAATTTCATTTTCGGCGAAGTCTTTCGCGGTGTCCCTTATCTGTATGTGTTCTTCGGTAAATTTAAAGTCCATTATTTTGAATTTAAGTTTTAAAACTCCAGTTATGCACTCAGATTTTATTTCGCGTAATCGTAAAATCCCTTGCCGCTTTTTCTTCCGAGATGTCCCGCCGCGACCATCTTCTTTAGAAGCGGGCACGGACGGTATTTCGAATCCCCGAGTCCGTTATGCAGGACTTCCATAATGAATAGACATACATCCAGCCCGATAAAATCTGCGAGCGTGAGAGGTCCCATCGGGTGATTCATTCCGAGTTTCATCACAGTATCTATCGCTTCAGGTTCGGCAACACCTTCCATTACGCAGTAAACGGCTTCATTTATCATCGGCATTAGTATTCTGTTCGAAACAAAACCCGGATAATCGTTGACTTCGACGGGAACTTTCTCGATTTTTTCCGTGAGCGATTTTATCACGTCGAAAGTATCGTTCGACGTCGCCAGGCCTCGTATGATTTCAACTAATTTCATTATCGGCACGGGATTCATAAAGTGCATTCCGATAATTTTATCTGGTCTCGATGTGATTCCCGCTATTTCGGTTATCGAAATTGATGACGTGTTCGACGCGAGAATTGTTTCCTCGGGACATTCCCTGTCAAGAAGATTAAATATCTTTTTCTTCGTGTCGGGATTCTCCGTAGCGGCCTCAACGACAAGTTGAGACTGTTTCGCGTCCGAAATATTCAACGATGTCTTAATACTTCCGAGAGTTTTCATTTTATCGGATTCA
Organism: Ignavibacteria bacterium; assembly: GCA_035561235.1. Classification (GTDB taxonomy): domain Bacteria; phylum Bacteroidota; class Ignavibacteria; order Tepidaquicellales; family Tepidaquicellaceae; genus CAIKZJ01. The sequence goes on along the minus strand of DATMXZ010000230.1, from coordinate 1,437 downwards.
GCAATCGTCCCTTTCTTAATCTGCCTGTCAAGGTTTCCCGAAATTACTTTGACCGCTTTATCGAGATATTCCTGCTTGACGTCTATAAGCGTAACATTGTAACCGTACTGCGCGAACGCGTGGGCTATTCCGTTACCCATCGTGCCCGCTCCGATAACCGAAATATTTAAGATATCCATCTTCATAATTTAATTATTAAGAAAACAAAGTATTATTAAAAATAATTCATTTTTCCTGAAACAGGAACTATAATTTTTCTATTATAAGCGCGCTCGCTTCGCCTCCGCCTATGCAGAGTGTTGCCAGTCCGTATTTCTTATCGTGCCGCTTCAGGACGTGAATTAAAGTCGTTAAGATTCTTGCCCCGCTCGCTCCAATCGGATGTCCGAGAGCGACTGCTCCGCCGTTAACGTTCACCTTTGAAGGGTCGAGTCCTGCGACTTTTATAACCGAAAGCGCCTGAACAGCGAATGCTTCATTAATTTCGAACAAATCTATATCATCAATTTTCATTCCCGCTTTTTTGACAACGTTTTGTATAGCGTAAGCGGGCGCGGTTGTGAACCATTCCGGCTCCTGCGCGTATGATGTTTGAGCGACTATTTTCGCGAGCGGTTTCAGTCCGAGTTCTTTCGCTTTTTCCGCAGACATTATGACGAGCGCGGACGCGCCGTCGTTTATCTTTGAGGCGTTAAATGCCGTAATCGTGCCTTCCTTCTCAAAAGCGGGTTTAAGAGAGAGCCCTTTTTCGAAATTCGTTTTCTTCGGCTCTTCATCATCGGAAACTGTTACCGTTCCTTTCCGGTCTTTAATCTCGACTTGAATAATTTCATTCCTGAAAAGACCTTTATCAATCGCGTTCAGTGCGCGCTTGTAACTCTCAACCGAAAAATCGTCCTGCTCGTTTCTCGGTATCTTTAATTCGCGTGAGCACAATTCGCCTGCGCTTCCCATATGAAAATTATTATAGCAGTCCCACAGACCGTCGTGCACCATACCGTCAATGATTGCGCCGTTTCCCATCCTGTATCCGGTTCTCGCTTTCGGAAGGTAATAGGGGACATTACTCATCGATTCCATTCCGCCCGCTACGACGATTTCCGCGTCTCCGGCTTTTATCGCCTGTTCCGCGAGCATTACCGCTTTAAGACCCGAGCCGCATACCTTGTTAATCGTCATACAGGGAACGGATTTCGGAAGTCCGGCGTAAATCGATGCCTGTCTTGCAGGCGCCTGTCCGATTCCGGCAGGAAGCACGCAGCCCATAATAACTTCGGATACGTCTTCAGGCTTTATGCTGGCACGCTTAACCGCTTCCTTTATTACGATTGCGCCGAGTTGAGGAGCAGTGAGAGACGATAACGCGCCCTGAAAACTGCCTATTGGCGTTCTTACCGCTGAAACAATGACAACATCTTTCATATTTGAATATAATTG
>DATMXZ010000229.1:0-4423 GCA_035561235.1 Ignavibacteria bacterium | reverse complement strand
GTGAAAATAAGATTAAAATATGTTAAAATTGTAAAGACAACTAATTTATAGCATATTGATCTCTAAGGACTTTTTCAACATCATTGCCGAAAGTTCACTAATCGGTGTCGCAATCTTCAGGAAGGACAAAGTAATTTATTCCAATGACAGGATTTCCGAAATGCTGGGTATGCCGGGCAAAGAGATTGTTGGAAACAGTTTCGAGAATATTTCACGAAAAATCCATAAAGATGATTTGCAGCCGTTCAACGATTTCTTGTCGGCTGATAATACTGTTCCGCAAATGAAAATCAGGTTCAGATTCAGGAAGAAATCCGGTTTGTACGACTGGTATGAGTCGAATATGATGAAGATTATAAGGGACAATGATGAATATGTCGTGTCAATCCTGACTGATATTACGGAGCAAAAAAAATACGAGCAGAAACTTATCGAAAACGAAAGCAAGTACAAAAGTTTTATTGAAAAAACCTCTGAGGGCGTTTCTTACCTTGAATTTTCCGAACCTGTTGACATTAGTCTTCCTTTCGAAGAACAGGTGAAATGTATTTATAAAACAGGCATTGTTGCAGAATGCAATCTCGCTTTCGCGAAAATGTACGGCATCGATTCGGCGGATGAGATTCGCGGCAAATCCCTTTACGAACTGCACGGCGGAGACAGCAATCCCGTGAATATTAACGCGTTCCTTGCTTTGCACGATAACGATTATAACGTTCAGAATGTCGTCTCGGAAGAGATAACCGTCGACGGCAGGAAAGTCGTTTTTCTAAATAATTCGGTCGGTATTATTAAAGACAATCACCTCGTCGGCATCTGGGGAACACAGATTGATATTACCGACAGACAGAAATCCCACGAACTCATATCCGCGGCTTTCAGCATTTCCGAAGCCGCCCACGAATCGGGAAATCTGGATGACCTCTTTTCTTCGATTCACAAGATTGTTTCTTCTCTTATGCCTGCGAAGAATTTCTACATCGCGATTTATGACAGAAACAAAGACCTGATTTCTTTCCCGTATTTCGTTGACGAGTTCGATGAAGCCGTTATTACACAGAAACCCGGAAGGGGAATCACGGAATACGTAATCAGAACCGGCAGACCCCTGCTCGCTACACCCGATGTTATCGCGGAATTGGAAAAAACCGGAGAGATTATCCCTATAGGCTCCGAATCGATTGACTGGCTCGGCGTTCCTTTAAAGGTGAACGACATAACAATCGGACTTATCGCGGTGCAGTCTTACAACGAAAAAGTCAGATATACCGAAGAAGATAAGAATATTCTCGAATTCGTATCGGCGCAGGTGGCTATGACCATCGAAAGAAAACGCTCGCAGGAAGCATTGAAACAAAGCGAAAGCAAGAACCGCGCGCTGCTCTCCGCTCTGCCCGACCTTATTTTTGTTCAGGATTATGACGGTGTCTATCTCGACTACCACACGAGAAGTCCGGAAATTCTCTTCGTTCCGCCCGAAAAATTCCTCGGAGCGAATATGAGAGATGTTCTTCCCGATTACCTTGATAAATTGTTCAGGGTAGCCGCCCAAAAGGCGATTGATTCGGGCGAAATATCCGTATTCGAGTATCCCCTGATTATAAACGGCGAACAACTCTTTTTCGAGGCGAGAGTCGTCGCTTTCGATAACGATAAAATCCTCTCCACTATCAGGGACGTGTCGCAGAAAAATAAAATCGTTAAGGAAATTCTCGCGGCGAAAGAAAATGCCGAAGAACTGAACAGGCTTAAAACAAACTTCCTCGCGAATATGAGCCACGAACTCCGCACCCCTCTCCACGGAATTCTCGGATTCGCGCAGATTCTCGCCGAGGAAACGCAGAGCGAAGATCAGAGAAATATGATTATGACTATTTACAAAAGCGGAAAAAGACTTCTTGAAACCCTGAACCTCATTCTTAATTTCTCCAGAGTTGATGCGAATAAATACGAACTCGTTTGCACTCTTATTGACGTGAAAGAACTTGTTATGGAAGTCGTTAATCTTTTCGCTCCGAGCGCGGAGAATAAATCCGTTGAACTCGAATGCGTTTTGTGCAGCGAGAACATTTATGCCGAACTCGACGAAAGACTTCTGAGGGATATTCTGAATAACCTTATCAACAACGCGATAAAGTTTACCGAAAAGGGAAGCGTGAAGGTTTATCTGAAAAAAAATGCGGAGCATTTTGTGCTCGAAGTCGAAGATACGGGCATAGGCATCCCCGAAGACAAGTACGACCTGATTTTTCAGGAGTTCAGGCAGGAAAGCGAAGGACTTAGCAGGAATTTCGAAGGAACCGGTCTCGGTTTGACAATAACAAAAAGTTATGTGGAATTGATGAAAGGAAGCATCACCGTGAAAAGCAAACTCGGCGCCGGCACGAGATTTACCGTTACACTTCCTTTGAAGATTTCGGGAGCAAAGTCGTATGAAAATCAGTATCAGGAAGAAGTTTTTGCCGTGAGCGATTTTCCCGCGCCCGCCGACAGGAAACGGATTCTTCTCGTTGAAAATGACAAGGTCAGCGCCGTTCTTGTAAAAACCTATATCTCGAAAATCTATAACGTCGATGCCGTCTCGAAAGGCGAGGAGGCTCTTGAAATGGCGCGTGTTAACCTGTATGACGCCGTTCTTATGGACATTAATCTCGGCGAAGGTATGACGGGTATCGACACTACACGCGAATTGAAAAATATTGACGGATATCAGGACGTCCCGATTATTGCCGTGACGGCTTTTGCTATGGAAACCGATAAGGATGAATTCCTCAAATACGGATGCTCGCACTATATCGCGAAACCCTTCGATAAGAGCGAACTCCTTAACCTGCTTAATTCGATTTTTTCCGCTCAGGAGTGACGGTTTCGTTCTTGCTCCCGCTCTCTTTGTTTAACTCGCGCATTTTCTTCGTGTCAGTAGGATGTCCGTATTCTTCAATATATTTGTAATGATACAGATACTCTTCCTTTGAAATATTGTTCTGCCAGTAACCCGTCAGCATTCCGAATCCCGTTACAAGTACGAAGATACCTACGACTCCCGCCGCGGCGATTTTCTTGTTCACGCGCTTCTTCAAAACGATGTTATTCAGTTCCAGAGTGTCTTTAACAGGACACACGTCAACGCAGTTAAGACAGGACGTGCATTCATCGGATATCACCGTGTTAACCTTGTGAACCTGAATGAATGACGGGCAAGCCTTCGTGCATAACTTGCAGTCTATGCAGGATGACGCGGTTCTTTTTATCTTGTTCGTGCTCAGCAGCGACATTATTCCAAGAAAACCTCCGTAAGGGCATAAATACCTGCACCAGAATCCCCTGAATACAATCGATAAAAGAAATAAAATTGAAATCACTATCAGCGAAAAACGCGATATGTCGGCGAAGAAATAATACATCTTTATGTCCGACACTATGTTGTACGGGCTTTCGAGAAAAGATTTCACCGCCATGTCGCTCATCACGAACATAACCGAGTAAAGAAGAAAGCCGAGCAGAAGGTACTTGATACTTCTCAGCGGATAGTCGAGAAATTTCGGCATCCTGAAATTTTTTCTGAATATGAGTTTGCCTAAATCGCCGAGAAGTTCGGACAGGAAACCGACGGGGCAGAACCAACTGCAGAACGATTTTCCGAACACGAACGAAACGAGAAGTATCGCCGTGAAAATAAAGAATCCCGCGGGATGAATCACGCTTATTTCACCTGTCTTTAAAAACAGATAAAAACTCATGAACGAACTTATCGGGAGGAAACCGTCTACGCCCGGAGGGCGCGGGAAGAATCCCGTCGCGCCGCCCGAATCGAGAAATCTAACAAAGAGGTAAAACTCGATGCCAATCCAGATGCATAGCAGGGCGAAAGCGGTTTGAATTACGAACCTGTAATTCTGTATCTTGAATTTCTTTTTCTTTTCCATTTTAGAATTGTTTGTACAATTCCATCCTAAGCGTAACTCTCGGTGATTATTTCTTCTTTCCTATTCTGTTAATTTTCGCGATTGTTTTTTTCTTAAAATGCTCGAGAGTCTCGGCCGTAAGCATCTCATAAGCGCTGTTCCTGAGTTTTCCCCACTTGTTGTGAACGGGACACGGTTCGTCGGGTGAGCAATCGGGAAAACCAAGCACGCAACTGTTGAATAACGCCAAACCGTCAATCGCATCCACAATTTCGATGAGTTTAATCTTCGACGCGGGCTTGCCGAGGTAAAATCCGCCCGAATTTCCTTTTCTCGATTTCACGAGTTTTTTCGCGGTAAGGCTCTGAAGTATCTTCGATACGAATTCCTTCGGGATGTTCAGTTTGCGCGATATCTCCTCCGCTGATGCCATACGCCCCTCGTCGAGAGTCGAAAGATACAAAACCGCCTGAAGCCCGTACTCGCATTTCTTTGAAAATATAACAGTCATATTATTC
>DATMXZ010000228.1:0-7204 GCA_035561235.1 Ignavibacteria bacterium | reverse complement strand
GCGCTTGCTTTTGTGGTCCTGTTTCCTCTTGTAAATCCCGTTGGAGCGATTCCCGTGTTCTGTTCTCTGACGTCCGATTCCACCCCCGATTACAGAAAAAAGACAGCGCTGAAAACTTCACTGAATGTTCTTGCCGTTCTTATCGGCTTTTATTTTGTTGGTGAGTTCATACTGGACTTTTTCGGCATTTCGCTCGGCGTGCTTAAAATAGCAGGCGGACTGGTTGTCGCGCATACCGCCTGGGGACTGCTCGTAAACAGAAGTAAACTATCCGAAGATGAACACTCGGAGGTTCAAACAAAAGAAGATATCTCCTTCACCCCGATGGCTCTGCCGCTGCTGAGCGGTCCCGGCTCCATCGGCGCCGCAATCGGGCTATCTGTAAAGGGTTATCAGAGTCAATATACTTTCGGAATTTGCGCGGGGATTGTATTAACCGCGCTCACGGTCTATGCGGCCTTGCTTCTTTCGTATCCTTTAATGAAATTGCTCGGCAAAACAGGCATAGGTGTTCTTAACAAGATAATGGGATTCTTCATTCTCTCGATAGCCGTGCAATTGATAGTGAACGGAATTACAATGATTTATAAACCGTAAAAATATTTCCGTATCATTTGACAAGTATCATCCTCCGCACTTCCGATTGTCTGTTTTCTGTCGTAAGTTGATAAAAATATACTCCCGCGGATAAACCGGAGCCGTCAAAATTTATGGAATACCTGCCTGCATTAAATTGAATGTTGTTTATAGGCTTAGAAAATTCGCGCCCTGTAATGTCGTATATCCTTAGTGTTATAAATTCAGTCTTCTGAAGGCTGAATTCTATACGAGTTGAGGGATTGAACGGATTCGGATAATTTTGCAACAGTTCAAACTTATCGGGCGCAGATGCTGAAATTTTCACTATTTTGGTTATTTCGTCGAGCGCTCTCCTCCAAATTCCGGTGGGCGTTCCCGAAAAAACTGTGCTGCCGATTATTGAAAGATTTTGAACACTAGTGTTTGCTAATCCTTCATTTCTTAGAACCCAGTTCTGACCGCCGTCCGTGGATTTATAAATGCCGCCGGTCTGAGTGCCCGCAATTAAAACGAATCCGTTGTTTGTCAGCGATTGAATATTAAGATTCGACAAGCCGTTATTTATTTGCGTCCAGTTCGTACCTGAATTTGTTGACAGAAATATTCCACCGCCCTGTGTACCCGCATATATGTTTCCGTTCAAGACCGAAAGCGAGGTTACATTGAAGTTTGTAAGCCCGTTAACAGCCGCGTTCCAGTTATTGCCATCGTTTGTCGAAATGAAAATCCCGCCTGACGAGGTTGCGGCGAATAGATTTCCGCTCGTTATTTCAAGCGCGTTGACGTTAAGGCTTGAAAGTCCGTTATTCACCTGCATCCAGGATGCTCCGTTATTCGTGGATACCTGTATGCCTTTGTTAAATTTCATCGCAGCAAAAATTTTTGTGCCTTTTATCCTTAACGAAGAAACGTAACTTCCCTGAAAGTTCGTGTTTGACGGTTTCGTCCACGATGCTCCGTCGTTTGACGAAATATATATACCGCTGAATGCTCCGGCTATTATACTGCTACCCGTCACTGCGAAAGAAAGTATTGACCTGTCCCCGCCAAGCGCTATGCCGCTGTTCTTTGGTATCCAGGTAATGCCGTTGTCATATGATGCGAAGACACCGTCATCGAACATCGCCGAAAAAATCACACCATTTTTTTCTATGAAATTACTTATTGTGACAGATTTAAGCATTCCGTTGTTTCTTGCGTTCCACACGGCACCGCCGTTGCTGGTGTGAAACACTCCGTCGGTGTTCGTTCCGGTAAATACATTGTTTCCGGAGACTGCAAACGAACGGATGAACTGGTCGTTATATTGATTGAAAAGTCCGTTGAATGCCGGAACCCACGTAAGCCCGTTGTCCGATGAGATGTAAACTCCTCCTCCGGTTCCCGGACCCGTTCCCGCGAAAATAATTCCGCTGGATGCTGCCATAGATTGAACTGTCGTATTTCCTAGTCCGTTGTTTGAAAGAGACCAGTTTAATCCTCCGTCGTTTGAAATAAATATGCCGTTATTCGTGCCTGCGAATACAGTGCCTCCGTTTACTGTAAAAGCATTCACGGACATTCCCGTTAATCCGTTATTCGACGAAATCCAGTTCGCGCCGTTGTTGGTCGATATGAACACTCCGCCGGATGAAGTTCCCGCATAAAGTTTTCCTCCGCTTGAAGCGAGAGCATTGACGTGAACGCTCGTTAATCCGTTGTTCACGGAAGTCCAAGAAGTTCCGTTGTTTGTCGAACGAAATATTCCTCCCTCGTAGGAATTTGAACCTGCGAATATATCACTGCCCGAAACAAGTATCGTGTTGATATCCTGATTTGTGAGACCGGTATTGCACGAAATCCAGTTCTCACCGTCGTTCGTAGTGCGGTAAACCCCGTGAACAAGAATCGCGGCATAAATGTCGGTTCCCTTGAAGGCTATCGCCATTGTTTCGCCGCTCGGCAGTGCGTTGCTTATCTGCTTCCATAACAATCCGTTGTTTGTAGATATGTAAACCCCGTCCATCCGGGGACCCGCTGCGACCGTAGTGCCGTTGGAAGCCATTGAATTCATCTGCTGATGATAAAAAAGCCCCGTAGAGGACCTCGTCCACTGAGAATGAAGCGCATCTGTGGAGAATATAAATAATATTAATGCAGTAATTAGTGCTGTTTTTTTCATTTTTTGTTCTTCCCTTTTATATTGAAACCCTTTGTTTAATTAACCGGTTCCGCTCTCCGTCATTAATATTGTTTTGTGTTGCTGTCCGGGTGTGCGCGGGCGATTTGTTCCGCGGGCTTGTAGAACATAATTATTATACTGAAGCAGATTTTTATTTCGGATATTATTGTTCTGTTTGATATAATAAATTGAATTAAAAACAAAATGTTTACAAACGTAAGGTATTTTATTAAGACAAGCATTGTTTTTATGCTTGTCGGAATTCTATCCGGATTCTATATGCTCATCAGCAGGAGACTGTTCGGTTTCGGTTACGGTCCTTCAATGCTCTCGGCGCATACGCACGTCATTCTCGTTGGATTCATGGTGATGATGATAATGGGCGTTTCGATATGGTTTTTCCCGAGGGCGGAAAAAACGGATAAACGGTATCGCCCCGCGCTCGTATCGGCGGTTTATTTGCTGATGACAATAGGAACATCTTTCAGGTTTACCGCGGAATTCATAGATTCATTTATTACGCTCAGTTTTATTAATATAATAATTGTTGTCTCTTCTTTTCTTCAGATAATTGCTTTCTTTATTTTTGTATATACAATGTGGGGGCGTGTAAGACCCGTCGGAAGCCAGATTCGCGAAGCGAAAGGCGAGAGATTTTGAAAGAGCAAAACAAAAGTTTAATCTCGCCTATATTTTTGTTTAATGGATATTTACGTCCATTTTAAAAACAATGTTTGGGTTGTTTTATCATAACGTTAGTATCCCGCCTAATATTTACTTCAAGGAAAGTTGAATTATTTAATTTTTCCTGTGTTCTATTTCTTTAACAACAGTCAAATCTTAGAGGAAATCCGATTCTAATCTAAAACAAGAAGGAGAACAATATGGAAAAACTATCTGCCGAAATGCGGTTCATTAAAGACAGAATGAAAGAAGTCTGGTCTGCCGGAAATTTCGGTGAAATTGCGAAAATCATTGAACACGAAGGACGCGCGTTCGTAGAGCGCCTTAACATAAGTCCTCATTCAGCCGTTCTCGATGTCGCCTGCGGTACGGGAAATCTTGCTATACCTGCCGCCAGACTCGGGGCTCGCGTAACTGGAATCGATATCGTGCCCGCGCTAATTGAACAGGCTAATGCAAAAGCGAGATCTGGAAATCTTGAAATTAATTTTGAAGTTGGCGACGCGGAAGCACTTCCTTATGGAAACAATGAATTCGATTTCGTTGTAACAATGTTCGGGGCGATGTTCTGTCCGCGTCCTGAAGTCGCAGCGAGCGAATTGTTCAGGGTTTGCAAGCCCGGAGGAGTGGTCGCAATGGCTAACTGGACGCCCGAAGGATTCATAGGCAGTTTCTTTAAACTTGGCTCATCTTATATGCCCCCGCCACCCGGCATTCGCCCTCCGGTAGAATGGGGGGTCGAGAATATCGTGCTTGAAAGAATTAACGATAAAGCGTCCCATATACAAATGGAAAGAAGAATGCTCAGGCAAAAAATGCCGATGCCTGCCATAGAAGTGGTTGATTATTTTATAAAATATTTCGGACCCACAAATAAATTATACGAACTGCTTAACGAAAAGTATAAACAGGATTTGAAGAACAGATTATTTAAACTCTTCAGCGAAAACAATTTATCAAAAACGGATAATGTCGAAATAGATGCCGAGTATCTTGAGGTGCATGCGGTCAAGAAATAATTCAATCCGATAAAACCCCTTCGCATTGAAGGGGTTTTATCGGAAAAATATTTAAAGAGTAGCCAGATCAATAACGAATCGGTAACGGACATCACTCTTCAGCATTCTCTCGTACGCTTTATTGATATCCTTTATGTCTATGAGTTCGATTTCCGAAACAATGCCGTGCTCCGCACAGAAATCAAGCATTTCCTGAGTCTCGGGAATACCGCCGATGAGTGAGCCTGCGAGTGTTTTTCTTCCCATTATCAGGCTGAAAGAATAAATCTGCGACGGCGTCGGGGGCGCTCCGACGCAAATATGCGCTCCGTCAACTTTCAGAAGCGATATGTACTGATTGTAATCGTGCTCCGCAGATACCGTATCGATAATGAAATCAAAATATCCGGTCACGCTTTTCATTTGTTCCGCGTCTTTTGTAACGACAAACTTGTGCGCGCCGAGTTTGAAAGCGTCGTCTTTCTTTGATGACGATGTGCTTAAAACCGTAACTTCCGCTCCGAAAGCAACACCGAACTTAACAGCCATATGACCGAGTCCGCCGAGTCCCAGCACACCCAGTTTATGCCCTTTGCCGATTCTCCAGTGCCTTAAGGGAGAATACGTCGTGATTCCCGCGCATAGCAGAGGGGCCACCGCCGCGAGATTTAATTTGTCGGATACCTTCAGTACAAAATCCTCGTTAACAACCGTAACATTCGAATACCCGCCATAAGTGAGAGTCTTCTTGTCCATTTCGTATCCGTTGTACGTCATTGCAGCGCCCTTGCTGCAGAACTGTTCCAGACCCTTGCCGCAATTATCGCAGGTTCTGCAGGAATCGACCATGCACCCGACTCCGACGAGGTCGCCGACTTTATGTTTTTTCACGTGACTTCCGACTTTTGTTACTCTACCGACGAGTTCGTGTCCGGGAACCATAGGAAAAATAGAGCCGCCCCATTCGTCCCTCACCTGATGAAGGTCTGAATGGCAAACGCCGCAGTATAAAATATCAAATTGCACGTCGTGCGGTCCGACTTCGCGCCTTTCGAAATTCCACGGCGCCAATTGTGATTTCGAATCCTGCGCCGCATAACCTTTTGCCTTTATCATATCTTTTAAGATTTTATGTTTTTGAGTTTATAGTGTGAATTTTCAATTGCTTCCCTTATAAACAAATAATTGCCCATAATCATTCGTTCTGAAACCGAACGCATAACTAAACATATGATGAAAGATAAAAACCGAGCATTCGGAATATAAAGGATGAAAGTATTCCGGATTTATTATTTTAACAAAATCAGTTTTCTGGTAATGGTTACTCCTCCGCTCTTTAACGAACAGAAATATATTCCGCTTGACAGGGAACCCGCGTTAAAATCAACGGAGTAATTTCCGGCGCGTTTATTTTCGTTTACGAGAGTTTTCACTTCTTTGCCGTTTACGTCAAAGACTCTTAAGGTTGTATATCCTTCTTTAGGAATAGCGAAACTGATTTTCGTTTCGGGATTAAAGGGATTCGGATAATTCTGGCGAAGAATAACTTCAGACGGTATTTCCGACGTAATATTTCCGATATGAATCGTGCCCGTCGTGAAGTTTCTTTTATAATACATTTCCCAGTCCCCGTCGCGGTTATCGTTCCAGATAATGTGGAGCATAGTGTCCTGCGCTGCGATTGACGGACGGTAAGAATCATATTGCTTGTATGTTAGCCGTGTATTCGGCTGCCAGGTCAATCCTTCGTTTGTCGATAATCCGTAATAAATTTCGAAATTACCGTCGCTGTTGTCGTACCAGGCAAGATGCACCGATGTGCCCGACAGGCATATCGAAGGGTAGTATGAAATTCCCGTGTTATTAGTTAAACGGACTTCAGAACCCCAGTTCGAGCCCGCGTTCGAAGAACGCATATAAAACACTTCTTCATTTCCGTATCGGGTATCGTGCCAGACTACGTGAACAACCTGGTTCTTGGCAGCGACTGCGGGATTATACGACTGCGCGGATACGTTTGTAAGTATCATATTGGGGCTCCAGTTTATCCCGCCGTCCAGTGAATGCTTGTAAAAAACAGACCTGTATCCGGAATTATAACCGTACCAAACCGCGTGCACGTCCGTACCCGAAACGGCTACGGAAGGATAAAACGAACTGGTTTCGTCGTTGGATAAGCAAACGTTGTTGCTCCAACTGATTCCGTTATCGGTTGACTGCTTGTAATAAATTTCTTCGTTTGAAGCAATAACTTCTTCCCATACAACGTGCATTATCGAACCGTTGACAGCCATCGAGGGCGCCCACGAGGTATTAGTAGGGGTATTTGTGATACGGATATCCGGGCTCCAGGTGGACCCGTAATCGGTTGAACGTTTATAATAGATTTCAAAATTACCGTCCCTGTTGTCGCACCAAACAACGTGAACGAAATTTCCGTTTAACGAAACTGACGGGCGATACGAAACTTCTGAATTAAAGGTAAATCGTACATCGGGACCCCAGTTCGTCCCGAAATCGGTTGAGCGCTTGTAGTAAATTTCGCGGTTTCCATTTCTCTCGTCGCACCATACCGCGTGCACGTAATTCTCGTTTGCCGCTATTCCTCTCGCGTTGTTCAGTGAAACCAGACAAATACCCGTATCGTATGTAAGCCTCACGTCAGGCTGCCACTGAGATTGTGCGGTTTCATAAAAAAACGCCGATATTACGATACACTGCAATAAAAAAACAACGATTATACAATTTTTCACTTTCTTTCCGTATTGATGTTATGTAAGAT
>DATMXZ010000227.1:0-11750 GCA_035561235.1 Ignavibacteria bacterium | reverse complement strand
TTTATATTCTTTTCATTAATTCCTCTTCGGGATGTTCGAATCTCGAAGCCAGTATCATTGCCGCTATTACGAATGGTTTGAAACTCGCTTCGTGGTATGTATGAATTCTGTATTTCTCGAAAACTTCCTTTGAAACTTCTCCTTCCCTGCAACTTACGTCCGTTATGTCCGCCGGCAGGCAGTGCATATAAAGCGCTTCGCCATTTTTAGTGAGTTTCATCTTTTCGGTATCGCATTCCCAGTTCCTGAATTTCGCATTATTCGCGAGGCAGTGTTTTTCGAGTTCGGCGAGTCCGTTTTTGTCTTTATTTTTCAGAAGTTCCGTTCTTTGCTTCATAACTTCAAACGGCGCCCAGGATTTCGGATAAACAACGTCAGCGTCTTTAAATGCTTCTTCCATGCTGTTGACGATTTTGAAACCGGGATTATCTTTCTTAACGTTCTCTTCGATTTCAGGAATCAGGTTGTAGCCTTCGGGATAAGCGAGTGTAACTTCCATTCCGAATCTTGTCATAAGAGTAATTATTCCCTGCGGGACGGAAAGCGGCTTGCCGTAACTCGGCGAATAAGCCCAGGTCATCGCGAGTTTTTTCCCTTTGAGGTTTTCGAAAGACCCGAAATAATCTCTAAGTTTGAGCAGGTCCGCCATCGACTGTGTCGGGTGGTCAATGTCGCACTGAAGGTTAATGACGTTCGGTCTTCTGTGAAGAACTCCGTTTTCAAAACCGTCGGCGACAGCGTCCGAGACCTCGCGCATGTACCTGTTGCCTTCGCCAAGATACATATCGTCCCTGATGCCAATAACCTCGGCAAGGAACGAAATCATGTTCGCGGTTTCCCTTACGGTTTCGCCGTGCGCAATCTGGCTCTTCACTTCGTCAAGTTCAGAAAGCCCAAGACCAACGGCGTTCGCGGCCGATGCGAAACTGAAGCGGGTTCTCGTGGAGTTATCCCGGAATATCGAAATCGCGAGTCCCGTATCGAAGAGCTTGAATGATTTCGACTGTCTATGGAATTCCTTCAGAGTCTCGGCGAGACCGCCGATGTATTTTAAATCTTCCGGGGTTTTCTCGGTTGTAAGAAGAAAATCCTTTCCGTAGTTGTCCGGTTTTAATTTACCGAGTCCTGATAATTTTTGTTTTAAATCCATCGCGTGTAATTATTTTCTATAAAAAGCGGATGCCGCTTCAACGGCATCGATTATTTGCAGGTATCCCGTGCACCTGCAGATGTTGCTTTGCAGGGCTTTTCTTATCTGCTCTCTTGTAGGTTCGTTATTCCCAAGAAGGAAAGCGTGAGCCGTAAGCACCATACCCGGCGTGCAGAATCCGCACTGTATGGCGCCGAAGTCGATGAATGCCTGCTGAAGGGGATGAAGCGTGCCGTCTTCGCTTTCCATTCCTTCAATCGTCAGCAGTTCGCAGTTCTCAACGTCTTTAACGAGCGCATTGCATATCCTGAATGATTTATTATTGACGAGCACGGCGCAGGCGCCGCAGGATTTCATTTCACAGGCGTTCTTTACACCCGTAAGTCCGAGTTCCTCGCGGAGATATTCAACGAGTTTGCGTCCCTTCATCGAGTCAGGGACTTCTATAAGTTTTCTGTTTACCGTCATTCTCATTGGTTCAAATCCTCCTCTCCGCTTACTTCAACTCTGATAGGGAGTTGGAAATATCTTTTCCCTGTCGCGTTGAAAATCGCGTTCGCTATGGCGGGCGCCATCAGTTCGTTAGTCGGTTCGCCGATACCCTTCGCGCCGGATGGCGAGTTCGGGTCGGGGTTTTCGATTATAACGGCTTTCATTTCGGGAAGGTCGGTGCTTCTCGGCAGCCTGTAAGAATTGAAGTTCGTGTTTGTTATCACGCCGTCTTTCATTTTTACTTCTTCGAGAAGACCGTAACCAATTCCCATAGCCATTCCGCCGTAGAATTGTCCGAGAGTCATTTGAACGTTCGCGGCTTTGCCCGCGTCATGCGCGGCGATGGCGTTGAGAAGTTTTACTTTTCCTGTTTTCCTGTTAACCGTCAGTTCGATTGCCTGGCATCCGTACGTCCAGGAAAAGTAGGCGTCGCCCTGTCCGTTCTCTTCATTCCAGGTAACTTTCGGTCCTCTGAATACTCCGAAGACGTGTGGATATTCCTGATTCCTGTACATCGATGAAATCACATCGTCGAATTTGTGTTTGTCCTTTCCGCAGATTATTTCATCGTCCTTAAAGACGGCATTTCCCGCCGCGTTTCCGTGATGTTTGTTTATGAACTCTGCAATCTTTTCTTTCAACTTTTTGACCGCGAGAACAACGGCGCCTCCTCCCATTACCGTACCGCGTGAAGCGACGGTCGTGCCGCCGTCGGGGATATTCGATGTAGAAGGCCGCCTGTAGCGGATTCTATCGAGGCTCACTCCGAGTTCGCGGGCGAGAATCAGGCACATCGCGCTTTCGGAACCCTGTCCGTTTTCGTGGATTCCCGTTTCGAGAAGAATCGAACCGTCCGGCTGGACGTTTATGATTGCCGAATTGAAATCGGTGCCTTCCGCTCCGAGACTCATCCCGCGGTAACTCATCGCGAGCCCCACGCCGTAGAGTTCATCGGCATCCGATTTCCCGAAAGAGCATTTCTTATACTTACTTTCATAATCAAATTCATCGAGCACGGTATTAAGAGTTTCTTCCAATGCCACTTTATGATTGTCGAGTTTTTGTCCTGTGATTGTTATGCTTCCCTGCCTGACCATATTTTTTCTTCTAATCTCAATCGGATTGATACCGAGTTTTAATGCCGCAATGTCAATCATAGATTCCACGACGAAGTTCATCTGAGGAGAGCCGAAACCTCTCATCGCGCCCGTTACGACGTTGTTAGTGTAAACGCCGTAAGTATCGCAGTGAACGTTTTCGACCTGATAAGGACCGCAGCACTGAACAGTGGAGCGCCAGGTCACCCAGGGCGTCACGGAGCAATACGCTCCTCCGTCGGCTATGATTTTTGTTTTTACCGCTTTTATTTTTCCGTCTTTCGTGAATCCCATCTTATAATAAATCCTGTACGGATGTCTCTTGTAACTTTCCCGTATTGACCATTCGCGGGCGTACGAGCATTTCACGGGCTTGCCCGTCAGTTTAGCGGCGAGCGCTGTTCTCGCGGCGACGATAGAAACCGTATCATCCTTGCCGCCGAACCCGCCGCCCATCGGTGTACTGATAACTTCCACGTCGGCAAGCCTTCCTCCGAGCACGGCATTCACGAAACGCCTCGTGCTGAACGGATGCTGCATGCTCGCATAAACCTCCATCACGCCGTCGTGCCTCGGATTGCATATCGCGACCTCGGGCTCCATATACGCGTGCTCGACGAATTGTGTCTGAAAAACCTCCTCGAGTATCAAGCCGGAGTTTTTAAAACCGTCTTCAATGTTTCCTCTTCTCACTCGGTGCTCGTTTATAATGTTACTTCCGTGCTCTTCGTGAACGAGCGGGCAGTCAGGCTCAAGCGCCCTTTCGGGGTCTAGTATCGAAGGAACCGCTTCCGCTTCGAGTTTAACGAGTCCCGCCGCTTTAATCGCGTTAGCGCGCGTGTCGGCGACAACGAACGCGATTACGTCACCGTTGTAGAATATCCTGTCTTCCGCGAATATCCTGAAATCTTTTATTATCTGTCCGAAGCGGTTCGTTCCCGGAACGTCTTTATGCGTCAGCACTTTAACAACGCCTTCGGATTTTTCGGCATCGGATGTGTCGATTGATACAATCTTCGCCGACACGAAATCACTGTAAACGGGTACGGCGTGGAGCATGAACGGAAATTTCACGTCATCCGTATATCTTGCCCTGCCCGTAACTTTCGCGTAAGCGTCGTTTCTCCAGGCTTTTGGATTGTCTTTTTTCATTTCAATAAAAATTTGAGTATCCGTTTCGTTAATGTATCATTTGCTTTTTTCAAAAACAACATTTCCTTTTATCAGCGTGTACCTGACATCAAGTTTAGATTTTTTGCCAAAGTAAGTTTCGTAGCAGAAAGATTTTGTCGAAACAATATTTTTCTCTTCTCCGTCGAAACCAAGTACGGTCAAATCCGCGTCGGAGCCTTCCCGTATAACGCCTTTCATCGGATACAATCCCGTTATGACAGCGGGGTTCGTAGAAAGCCGTCCGGAAATTTCGACTGCCGTTTGCTCATTCAATCCTCCGTACAGTTCAAATATTAGTCCTGAAAGCGCTCCGATACCGGGCAGACCGTTCGGGACATCCCGGATATCTGCGAAAAAATTGTCCTTATCTTTTTTTCTGAACGCGCAGTGGTCTGTCGCGAATACGTCGAAATGCCCGCTCAGAGCCAGTCCGCGGAGTTTAGAAACATTATCTTCCGGTCGAAGAGGCGGCGAGCAAATAAACCTGTTGCCGCCCGGCGCCGCGAGTTTGTCTTCGTTTAAAAACAAATACTGCGGACATGTTTCGCACGTTACGTTGCCATATTTCTTTCTGTACTCGTTTATAAGTCCTGCTCCTTCCGCTGTAGAAACGTGTACGATGTGAATTTTCGCCTGCGTCTTTTCCGCGATTGAAAGAATTTTTCTTATCGCTATTACTTCCGCTTCGGCAGGGCGGAGCAAAGCGTGCGAAATCGATTTCGTCAGATCGAGTTTTGTGATATCAACGGATTCTATCGTGTCGTTGTCTTCGCAATGCACGAGAATTGTTGCGTCAAGGTCTTTTAATATCGGAATTATTTCGGACAAATCCTCGTATGAAGAATAAATTCCCGCGTTTTTGTATGTCGTGTAGAACTTGAAAGTTCTGAATCCTATGCTAATTAGATACTCGATGTCTTTCCAGTCTTCATCGGAAAAAGAAGTAGGCGTGAGGTGGAACGCTATGCTGGAAAATTTCTTTCCTTCGTTAGCCGCCGTCTTTTTCCTGGATTCGTACTTCTCAAGCGCGAGTTCGAGTTCTTTAATCAGCGTGTTTCCGTTTTTCTGCGTAATGAAATTAAACAGAGTGGTAATTCCGTTTTCGAGAGCAACTTCGGAAGCGGAATCGTATGTATCAGCGAGATAATATTTACCGATTGTATCGTCGAGGTGCGTGTGCATATCAATGAACCCGGGAAATACATAACATCCGTCCGCGTCAATGATTTCAATATCATCATCCTTGATTTTTCCGAATGATTTTACGATTCCGTTCTGAACGAGAATATCCGTCTTCGCGGTTTCTTTCTCGAAGACTACGATTCCGTTCTTAATCAATATGTTCCCGTTACCGCCCATTAACCGTTAAGGTATTTTGCAGTCGCAGCGGTGTCTTTAAGTCCGCTGCCTGTTATAAGCAGGACAATCTGCTTCTTATTATCGAGTTTAATTTTTGATTTTAATAGTCCTGCCAGCACAGCGGCGCTTGAAGGCTCGGCATAGATGCCCGTTGTTGCAGCGAGAGTTTTCTGCGCCTCCATTATTTCTTTATCGGTCACTGATACGGCGAAACCGCCGGAGGCAATTACCGCGTTACGAGCCATATAGGCGTTGCTCGGAGTCTTCACAGAAATCGAATCCGCTACAGTCGCGGGATTCGCCGCGTCCCTGTATATGCCCGTTTCAATAAAATCCGAAATAGCGTTTGAATTATCGGATTGCACGCAAATCAGTTCAGGAATCTTTTCAATCAGTCCGCACATTTTCAAATCATAGAAACCCTTGTAAACTCCCGAAATAATAACGCCGTCACCGACGGGGATAAGCACTGCGTCAGGCGGTTTGAAATTGTTCTGAACGAACATCTCGAGAGCCGAAGTTTTTTTACCTTCGATAGTGAGCGGATGATAAGCCGCGTTCCTGTTCAGACCGCCGTTGTCATTCGTGTATTCAATCGACAATTTAAAAGCGTCGTCATATGTTCCTTTCACTTTAAACACCTCCGCGCCGTAAACCTGCATCTGAAGGAGTTTCGCCGCGGGCGCCGATTCGGGAGCGAATATTAAAGCCTTTTTTCCCGCAGAAGCGCAAACGGCTGCGAGTGAACTCGCGGCGTTTCCCGTTGATGCAGTTACAATTTTTTCATCTCCGGTTCTAATCGCTTCCGCGACAACGAGGAATGAAGCCCTGTCCTTATATGAGCCGCTTGGATTAAGAGTGTCGTTTTTCAGGTAAAGGTTTTCGAATCCCGTCAATCCGCACAGCCGCTCTGATTTATGAAACGGAGTATTGCCATATAAAAATCCGGGATAGAATTTCTTTTCGACCGCTGAAAACAAATTCAGGTCGGGATTCTCCCTGTTGAATTTTGATTTTATTAAATCGTAATCGAATTCAGCCGTCAGCACTCCTTTAAGAGGCATTCCCGGCTCATAAGACTTCGAGCAATCGGGGCAGAGATATTTCACTTCGTCCCGTTTGTATTCCTTGCCGCATTGTGTGCACTTGTACCTGAACATATTAAGGATTATTCATTTTATAAACCAGAGCCGCGTAAACGGCCGCGCATTCGCTCAGATGTTTCACGGGCGAATTTTCATCGGGCATGTGAGCGAGTACTTCATTTCCGGGTCCGAGACCGATGCAGGGAATGCCGTTCATTCCCGCGATTGCTATTCCGTTAGTGCTGAAAGTCCACTTGCCGATTTCGGGTTTGCGGTTTAAAGTCTTTTCGTATGCGACAGAGGCGTCTTTCAGATAAACGGAATCTTCAGGTATTTTCCAGGTCGGATAATATTTCTCTGTCGGATATACCAATCCCGTGAACGCTTTTTCTTCGTACGTCAGCACTTCGACTTCGGCATCGGGATAACCAGCGAGTTCGGCGGCTTTCTTCACTTCCGCGACGGCGCTTTCTTTCGTTTCGCCGAAAGTCAAACGCCTGTCGAGTTGTATGCTCGCGGCGTCCGGTACGGCGCACTGCGAAGGCGACGAGAAGAAAACCTGCGTCACGCAGACACTTCCTTTTCCGAGAAATTCGTCGTACGCGAGGCGCTCGTTGAGTTTCTCGATTTCAAGAGCGATTCTCGAAATCTTGTAGATGGCGTTGTCGCCCCGTTCGGGCGCGGAGCCGTGGCAGGAGAATCCCTTTACCTTAATCATTATTTCCATTCTTCCCCTGTGTCCCCTGTATATGTTCATATTCGTCGGTTCGGTTATCACAACCAACTCTGGTTTTATTTTATCCTCGTTGATAATGTACTGCCAGCAAAGCCCGTCGCAGTCTTCTTCCATAACGGTACCCGTGAAATAAATCGTGAAGTCTTTATTCAAACCGAGTTCCTTTATTATTTTTCCCGCGTAAACCATCGATGCCATGCCGCCTTTCTGGTCAACCGAGCCGCGCCCCCAGATTTTACCGTCTTCAATTTTCGGCGTGAAGGGATCGAAACTCCAGAGCGACATCTCGCCCGGATAAACGGTATCGATATGCGCGTCGAAAGCGATGACCCTCCTGCCGTTTCCGATTCTGCCTATCACGTTCCCAAGCCCGTCGATTCTTATTTCGTCGAATCCGGCGGATTCCATTTTACTCTTTATGAGTTCAATAACTTCTTTTTCCTTGCAGGAGAATGAAGGAGTGCGTATTAAATCGCATAAAAATCCCGCGGTTTCGTTTTCGAGTTCTACTGCTCTTTTAAATATTTTATCGTACATCATTATTTTGTTTTTTAAAATCTGTCCCATAATTTTTTCGCCGTCTCGAGGGACTTTCGTGAGACTTCTTCCTCGTCAATCCCGAGTTTCAGTACCTTGTTTTCCATAAGGACTTTTCCGTTTACAATCGTCGTATCGACTGTCGAATGCGAAATACCGAAAATAATGTGTCCGGTATATGTCGATTCATCCAGAGGTGTAGGCGGATAATAGTCTATGAGTATTATGTCCGCCGCCGCGCCTTCTTCAATAGCGCCGAGCGGCACATTCCAGTATTTATTCGCTATGACGGCATTATTTCGCAGCAGCGTATTCGCCGCTTCAACGAACCCGCAGGACGGATTCTGATTTTTGATATGCTGTGCCCAAAGCGCGACGCGGAGTTCTTCGGGCATTTTGACCGTCATAGCGTCGGTGCCGAGCCCGACGAGTATGCCCTTGCTCTGAAGTTTGATTATGTCGGCGATTCCGACGGCGTTGTTTAAATTCGACTGTGGATTATGAACGACTATCGTTCCGTTTTCCGCGAGAATGTCCATTTCTTTTTCGTCAACGTGAACGCAGTGCGCGGCGATGCTCTTGTTTCCGAGTATTCCGAATTTGTCCAGTCTTTCCACGACCCGCATTCTGTAATTTTTCAGGGAATGTTCTTCATCCGATTCCGCTTCCGCGACGTGCACGTGGAAACCCGCGTTCAAATCATTCCCGATTTTCGATGCCTTTTCGAGAGTACTGTCTTCGAGCGTAAATGCCGCGTGAAGTCCAAACAACGCTTTCAACTGTTCGTCATTCGTATCGTTGCACTGCTTTATGAATTCCGCGTTCTCTTCTATTCCTTCATCCGAAATTTTTTTACAGTCCCTGTCAGAGAGTTCGTAGCACAACGAGGCTCTCAATCCCGTTTCCTTAACCGCTTTCGCGATAGTGTTCAGAGAACCTTTCACGGCGAACGGGCTGGCGTGATGGTCGATTAAAGTCGTCGTGCCGTGTCTTACCGCGTTAAGCGCCATTATCAGCGCGCTGTAATAAGTGTCTTCGTGTCCGAGTTTTTTGTCGAGCCGCCACCAGAGATTTTCGAGAACTTCCTTGAAGTTTGAAGACGGCGCCGCCTTGCCGAGCCCGCGCACCAGCGTGCTGTAAAAATGCATATGCGCGTTTATGTATCCCGGCATCACGACTTTTCCTTTCGCGTCGATTACCTTGTCGTAAATGCCGGTGAAGGCATCATTTCTGTCAATTGATTTTATTTTTCCGTCTTCAATGAACACGGAATGATTGTAAAGCACGCGCGGTTTAGCGCCGAGCGTGATTATGATTCCGTTTTTTATTAATATATCCATTTATGCCTCATTTAATACGCTCGTTTCTTCGGGCGTTCTTTCTCTCATATACAATGCGCCCGCGAAACATTTTTGAACGCAAATCGAACAGCCGATGCATTTCGAAGCGTCCGTTACCGGGATTTTTTTACTGCTAAGTTCAATCGCGAGATACGGGCAGCGTGTGCAGTTGCCGCAATGCTCGCAGAGTTCTTCGTTCACCGCTGATATTTTTTTGACTGGCGTGAGTTCCATAAATCCCGTTACGGGATTCGGCAGCGCTCGTCCTATAAGTTCGCCGACCGATTTCAATCCGCGCTCTTTCAAAAGGTAACTTAAACCCGAATGAAGTTCATCTATAATTCCATATCCGTGTTTCATTACAATCGTGCAGAACTGAACCGTCTTCACGCCGAGCGCGAGAAAATCAGCCGCCGACTTATAATCCATCGGACCGCCGTTTCCTGATACGGTTATTCCCATTCCCGAAACATTAGCGAGAGTTAGGTTGCTGATTGGAATGACGCCTTCGCCCGACAAGCCGATAACAACGCCTTCTTCCCAGTTGCTCTTTTTTCCTTTCCTGAAAGAAAGCGACGGGAACGTGTTCGCGAGCGTAACGCCGGCTTTCTTGTAGGGATACTTCGCGAATACTTCCTTGATGGCGGTGATAATCGGATATATTGCCGTTACTGCCGCGGTAAGTTTGAACAGTTTAGGAACTTCTGGACTGCCAACTTCCATAATCCAACCGATAATCTTAGCGGTGAGTTCTGCATCCTGCGAAACGATGTCGCCCTTCGTGCCGTCGCCGCCCTGCGGGCAGGAAAGCGAATACTCGATACCCATCGCTCCCGCGTTTTCGAGTTTAATTGTATTCGACACCCATACTTTTCTGTCCTCTTCGTCATTGCCCGTAACGGGTCCGCCCGTAGATGCCATCGTGAGCCTGCCGGGGAATTCCGAAACGAGTTTTTTGATTTCAGAACAAATCCTGTCGAGCGGATGTCCCGAAACGTTATCGCAGTTGCCGTAAGTGTTCTTCGTAACCGCGAACATATATTCCGAAGGAATGTGTATGTCAACGTTGTCGAAAGCGGTTTTCATCACGCCGCCAGCCCAGCCTGCTTCGTAGGCTTTCTTCATCTGTTCGTAACCGTCGCTCGGAGGAGCGGCTGAAAGTATGAAAGGCGAAAGAATTTTCCTTCCGAAGAAATCGGTTTCGAGTGGAACGGGAATCAACTGCCTGCCGTCGAGCACTACGCGGCTCTTGACCTTCTTCTTTATCACGGGTTTCGGCAGGTTGTTAATGTACGCGTCAACTTCCGCGGCGCAGTTCTTTCCCGCGGCTACAGCCTCGACTACAGTCGTCGGTCCGTTCACGATATCGCCCGCGTAAAAAATCGATTTCTTCTTTTTAACTTCCAGAGATGACCCGCTTCCAATCGCGATTATAACCGCGTCAAACTGCCTTGTCTGCGGATTCGATTTTTTATCCGCCTTAATTTTTGAGGGATGGAATTTCTCCTTAGGCGGAAGAATAACCTTTGATGTAACGATTGACTTTATTCTTTTTCCTTCGGGCTTAGAAATTCCGTTAATAGAATCGACTTTCACGCGTCCCGATATTTCGATGCCGTGTTTAAATATAAGTTGTCTTTCGGCGTCAGTCAAAGGCATCTCATCGAATTTTTCGAGGCAGAACATTTCGACGTTCGAAGCGCCGTTGAGTTTTGCCGTAACAGCGGCGTCGAGCGCTACCGCTCCGCCGCCAACAACTGCGACGCGCAGATTTCTAAACTTAATTTTCTTATGATTGCGGAGAAAATCAATCCACGTGTAAGCGAACTCTTCTCCCTTAATGTTCAGGCGGTATTCTCTGTCCCTTCCCGCCGCGGCTATAACTCCGTCGTATTCATCGAGAAGGACTTCGGGAGAATTTAAATGAACGCCGGAATATATTTCTATATTTCCGAGCGAGAGGAGAAAATCTATGTCGGTGTCAAGGACTTTCTTGTCGAGTCTCTCGTCGGGAATCAGCCTGCACATACCGCCCGGGACGGATTCGGTTTCCAGAATATCCACCTGATAACCCTTCTGCGCGAGAACGGAAGCCGCTCCGAGTCCCGCGGGACCCGCGCCAAGTACGGCGATTTTTTTCCCGTTAGGCTCGGGCTTCCTGAACACGGGCATCTTTCCTGTTTCTTTCGCCTTCTTTATTATCGTCGCCTGCACGGGCGGGATTGAAACGGCGTTGTCGAAAGTTTTGTGAACGCAGGCTTTAACGCAATGGTAGTCCGGGCATACGAATCCGCACACTCCGCCGAGAGGATTGCTTCCAATAATAATCGCGGCTGAGCGTTCATAATCCTGAGGCAGACCTCTTTTTGCCGCCATAATGAAGTCGGCAGGGGAACAGTCGACAGGACACGCTTCCTTGCAGGGTTTTTCTTCGCAAAATTCGCATTTAGAAAACTCCGCCTGCAATTGAGCGTCAGTCAATGAATTTCGCATTTAGTATATTTTTATGGAAGTTAATTCATAAGACCGTAAGATTAAATGGAAAAATCAGTCAAAACGGAGAGATTTGTCTTTTTATGATTGTTGTGCGGCAAACGGAAAATTCTTTCCCCCCGGAATAAGGTCGATGAATATAATTCCGATGAGATTACACGATTGTTCTTCTTGATTGCAGGTTTAATGCGGAGCAAGCGGACTGAGAGAATTGATATTTGTGACGGCGAATAGTATTCTCAAATTAAATCTTATCTAATCATTAGACCTTTTAAAGGGTTTGTTCGT
>DATMXZ010000226.1:0-12275 GCA_035561235.1 Ignavibacteria bacterium | reverse complement strand
GGATTATTATTCGTTATTGCAATTACGATTCCGATTACTTTTATTTACATCTCATTTCTGGCTAAAGAAGTGTTTGACCTGAACGGGAAAACATTTCTTATAACGGCAGCCAAATATTACCTGAGTTTTCTTGAAACGAATTTTCTGTTTGCACTGTCAGGCGCACTTCTAAAAATCACTTTACTCCGGTACGAAAATATAATGAAGCAAAAAGAGGCCGAAAAACAACTTGTTAAAGGAGAACTTGCGCTGTTGAAGTCTCAGATGAACCCACAGTTTCTTCTGAATACTCTGTCGGAAATACAATCTTTGATAGAAAAAACGCCCGAAAAAGCCGTTTACAGCGTGGAAAAACTTTCAGAAATCATGAGTTACATGCTTTACGAGACCGCCTCCGAAAAAGTCTTCCTTGACGATGAAATAAATTATATAAATAATTATCTGGAACTTCATAATATCAGACTTAAAAATGGCGTTATAGATTTTAGAATTACCGGAGACACAAAAGGCGTTATGATTCCGCCCTTGATTTTTATGCCTTTAATTGAAAATGCTTTCAGATACGTGGATGTGAACGATGATAATCCATGTATAACAATCAGTCTTTTTAAGAGCGACAGTGAATTAGTATTCAGTCTAACAAACAGCAACAGTAAAATTCCGGTCAAAGATATACCTGAAGATAATCCGGAAGAAAAATCGATTAAGAGACGCCTCGATTTACTCTTCGGCGATAAATACAAACTAGAAATTAGCAGGGAAAGCAAGTCTTACAAAATCAATCTAATAATTGAATTGCCGCCGTCTTAAGATACCTGTAAAGAGAGTCTTTTTTCATAATTCTCTTTTCCGTTTTCATAATATTTGCTAAATTACACAAACAAACAGTTGCAAATGAAAAAACAAATGCTTGTTTCCATAGTATTTATTTTCTTTCTTTTCTTACCGGGTATAAATCAAGCGCAGGAAGAAGTATACCCGACACATCTTTTTCTCGGTTACTGGACTTTCGCGACACAGGAAGACACGACGGTAGAAAACTGGATTCACACCGGCGAAGGTCACTATACAGGGATGACAACATACACTGACAAGAACGGCACCATACTCGCAGAGACTATGCGGCTCGCATATATTGACGGAAAACTATTCTACTGCGCCACCATTGCCGAACAGAATCCCGATGACCCGGAGGGCGAGATTTGTTTCGGGTTGAAATCGTACAAGGACAGGAAATTTGTTTTCGAAAATCTAAAACACGATTACCCTCAGCGCATTATATATGATTTTTCGAATTACCGCATTTGCAAGGCTCGAATTGAGAACGAGACAAAATCATTCGATTTCGATTATAAGAAAGAAGATAACTCATACACTTCATTCGATTATAAAGGTAAATTCGTGAAAGAGCCCTTCGTAAACAAGGCGGGAAAAACGATAAAGAATGTATACGATTACTTTTTTGTAATCGAAGGCATAAAATACTTCGTAAAATTTTCCGAGAGCGATATTAAGCGCGCGGATGCGGATAAATTTCTTGACACGGATGTGACAGCAGGAGTTATTTTTAAAGACGGGCTCTGGGATGCTGATGACAATACGCATCAGTCGAGAATCGGTCAGTACGTTTCAATTACAGGTATAGGGAAGTAAATTCTGCGGACAAGATTCGGGACAGCGAGGATAATTTACGCGGGTACGGGGAAAGACACGGGGAACCGCAAAGTATATTCATTCAAACCAATTGATTTTCTCAGAAAACAAGCAACACGATTTTTATTTTGCTCTGTCTTTTTTATTATTTATTCCTGTTATTTGGAATAACAAGAGGTAATAATTATGAAAACTCTTTTTATCATCATCCTGTTGCTGCCACTTACGGCGGCTGCTCAATCGCCTTATACGGGAATAAGGTTCAGGCTTGAGGAACTGATGTATCACGGCGATACCTGTAAAAGCGTCTTCTATCTCACCATCAATAAATACGAACGTGCGGAAGGTAAGAGTATAATTAAAACACTGGGAAGGGACACCTCGAAGTACGACTGGAGCGACTTCCAGTACAGAAAAGACGTTGACTTCACGAAAAAGATGTTTTACGAGACAACAAAAGAGACTTATGTAATGGATGTCGCCATTTCGAATCAGGTTTACGCTTTCGAAAACGCGTTCGGTATCAGCATATCGCGTCTGAAATGCGATGTTACCGAATACATGACAATTTATTTCCCGGTTAAGATAAGTTCATTCATCACATTCATAAATCTCGGCACGGTATATTTCAGACCGGGTGAGTACTGGCTACTTGAAGACCTGAAATACAGCACAAACGGAAAGGAGATGCACATAACACTTCCAGACAATTACTGGGTGCAGTAATATTTTTTACGTCAAGGATAATAACGTAAATGCGGAGAATATAATTTTCACGTTCACCGTTATACAATATCACCGGCGTTTTCCAAATTCACGCAACAGCATTAAATGATTTATTAAACGTACATCTTCTCGAACACCACGATTTTTTTCCTTTTCAGCCCTCTCGGTTTGTACGCGTCTGTCCAAGACGAATCAGGTTTCAGGAATCCCGCGTTTTTATCATCTTTAAGTTTACCCTTAGCCGCGAGTTTGTTCACGACCCATCTGAAATAATACTGATTGAATATCCTCATAAATTCAGTGAAATAAATATCCGCCGCGCGCCTGTCCCCTTTTATTATAATCATGTTCTCGTCATTTCTAATAGTAGCCGGATCGCTGAAATTATAGGAGCCCGAAACAACGACAGGCGTCTTTCCGAGCGGGTCCTTCAGCAGAAATTTTGTATGAACGAATTTCACGTGCTCATTAAGTTTAAGGTTTTGCGTCGTCACTTCCTTCGTCCATCTTGAGAGCAAATCTTTTCTCATATAGGAGCCGACTGCTTTGACGATATTATTCTTAAAACTATATTCAGCGATGTTCTCTTCATCTTTTTCAAGCATCAGAAATGTGAGCGCGCTTTTTTCAGTATTCTTCATCAGTTGCTGCATCAGAGTCTTGTTCACGCCGAATGCAAGGGTAATGCAGGCGCAATCTTCGGCGCTGACGAGAAGTTTCGCATAAAACTCGAGCATCTTAAGGCTCTTCCTCGGACTAAAAATGCACGTAATGCCGCTATTGATTGAATCTACTTTTGCAATATCGCCCTGAATGTTTTCAATTTTTTCTTTATAGTCATCCGTGACGGTTATATCTTTCATCGCGTTCCAGTATTCAACAAACTTTTTCGCGACCGCGCCGTCGCAAACAGAATGCCCGACATTCGTCTGCCCGAATATTCCGCCTTCGGAAATGTTCGTCGAGCCTGTCCATACCATCACGGGTTTTTTGTTTCTGACAAGCACGAGGAATTTATTGTGGCATATGTAACTTTTGTTTATAGTTCTCGGAATGAGTTCGACGTTTCTTGTCTCACGGAGTTTTGTTTTTGAAATACATTCTTCATTTGCTTCCTTAGGAAAACTTTCCGCTTTTTGTCCCTTCTTAGGCTTTTTAGGTTTATTTTCTTTCGCGTCGTAAATAATACGTATCTTTACTCCGCGGAGCGCGGCTTTCTTGAATTCAAGCAGGATGTCTTTATACCTGAATTCGTAAAAACAGCCGATTAGTTCATCGCCTTTTACCGAGTCTGAAATGAATTTCACGAGCGCTTCCTTTAGACCCCGCGACAACCATATGTAAGCCTTATCGCCTTTTACGTCTTTAGGTTTCTTGTTTCCGAACTTGACGGCGTATGCCTGACTCGATGCAACGCCGCGGTTGAAGAAAACACTGTGCCCATCCTTTTTCCACGCCGGCTCCGTTTCGACATCGAGTGAAAACATATTGCCTTTAGTAATCATCGACGGAGAACCATACAGCGGAGTGAAATAATATTTATATTTCATCCCCGGATACGAGGAGAAATCTTCCCAGGTAAACGATTGTATCGGATGCTCGAATGTGGAGAAATACGCGCCCGGCTTCGGGTTCGGTATCGTTTCCTTGAAGACTTTGAACCCGCTTACAGTAACTCTCTTTTTCCTGCCCTCCTTGTAATATTCTTTTTCGATAGCGAAACCAAGCAGGTCCTTCATTGACGTTTTATCGCAACTAATCGCGAAAGCGGCGGCATTGGTGCCCGTAACCGCATAGACTTTAAAATTGCCCCTAAGATTTCTGAATCTCATAATTCATAATATTTGGTTTTGAAAAATTTAAGCCAAGTTTACGTTAACGAACGAATGAAAAGCAATGTTGCATTTAATCCCCGTCTGTTAAATTATAACGGTGTTTAAAATTCTGTTTCAACGCGGAGAGGCAAATATTCCGTACTGATAATCTTAATTATACAGTAATTGAGGTAATGAATTGTAATCGATGTTTCTGCTGTTGTCCTCCGTTCTCATCCCGGGTTAATAATACCGATTTATTCTCATCACATTCAAGTGATAATTTCGTGTTCAATTTAAGTAACTCAAGCATTGATTAACGGAATCAAGATTGAACGGATTGAGGTATTCAGGTTACACCTTCTGCAGGTAAACAGAATAGACGAACTTAAGGAAGTTGTTTTCTTTTTTCCGAAGTGTGAATCCGTTCTTTTCTGCAAGGCAGTTGAACTCATCTGCAGTCTTGAACTTCATTACGGAGTTGTGAAGGTACTCATACGCGTACGAACTGCGGGAAACGAGTTTGCCCAAGACAGGCATTATGCGGGTGAAGTAAAATTCGAAGAACAGGTTTCGTTTCGCCATTCCGAACATTTCGAGTACAATCAGAATCCCTTTCGGCTTGAGCACGCGCCGGATTTCGTTCAGGGAATTTTCGAGGTTTTCGAAATTCCTGACACCGAAAGCGATAGTGAGAATATCGACGGAATTGTCGTCAAGCGGCATTCTTTCAGAGTCGGCTTTAAGTATTACGAGGCGGCCGTCCTTAATTTTTTCCCTCTGGACATCGAGCATTTTCTCCGATATGTCGAAAGAGAAGGCTTTATCGGGACCGAGTTGCAGAAGTTCAGCCATCATATCGCCCGTACCTGACGCAAGGTCAACGACTGTTGCGAACGGGAAATTGAAATACTCGATTTGCTTAATGATTTTCTTCCGCCAGCGCTTGTCGAGGTTCGCCGTAAAGAAATGGTTCAGGAAATCGTACTTCACGGCGATTTCATCGAACATAGTACCGATTTTTTCCTTCGATTTGTTCAGTCTCATCAATTGAACCTCAATGATTTTACAGGGTCGAATTTCGAGGCGAGAAACGACGGTATGATTGTAGCGATAAATACGAGAGCCATTGTTATAAGTGATATCAAAATTATATTTTCGGGAACGATTAAGATCGGCACGCTTTTCATATAGTAGAATTCTGGAAGAGAGAAGAACTTATACTTAAGTTCGAGAAGCGACATTCCGAGACCAATAATGTTACCGATTGCGATGCCGATAAAGCCTATGATAACCCCATCGAGCACGAATATTTTCATCACGTCTCCGTTGGACGCGCCCAGAGCCTTGAGTATTCCAATAGACCGCGTTTTTTCGAGTACAAGCATAAGCAGCGTTCCAATAATGTTAAAAGTCGCGACGATTATTATGAGTCCAAGTATCACGGGGGTCGGCGCCTTTTGGAGTTCGACCCAGGTGAAGAGACCCTTGTATAGTTTGAACAGGGAACGCGGATAGAACGGATAACCAAGCAGCGACTTGAGTTTATCGACAGTTTTTTCTACCGTATCGACGTTTTCAACATTCATCTCAATACCGGATACGAACTTTCCGAAGTTAAAAAGTTTCTGCGCGGTTTTCAAATCGGAATAGACCATTATGTCGTCGTAGTCTCTCAGCCCGGTTTCATAAATGCCGCTTATCCTGAACTGCTTAATCTGCGGCGGATTCAGGGGCGATGGTATTCCGTGAAGGCCGAAAATTATCACCTTATCGCCGATTTTCAGGTTAAGTTTTTCGGCGAGTTTGTCACCGACAACGAGCCGCGCGAAAATCGTGTCGATAGGCTCGACTCTGAACTCCCCTTCTTTAATTTTGAACCGTGCAGTTGAAAGGTCGCTTTCGGGAATTATTCCTTTAAGCATAATTCCCTCGACGTTTTCCTTATACCGTATTACTCCTTCGCGCTGAACGTAAGCGGATACGCCGCGTGTTTCGGGAATATTATCTTTTATGGATTTAATCGCTGTTTCGTAATCAGCGACTCCTTCGGGTTTAAAGGAATGAATCTGAATGTGAGAAACGAGTCCCGCTACCTTATCGCGGATTTCTTTCTCGAAACCGCCGAGAATCGAAATCGCGATAATAAGCACAGCAACGCCGAGCGCGACTCCTGCGATGGCAATATAAGTTATGAAAGATACGAACTTCGAATCTTTCTTCGAGAACAAATATCGTTTTGCTATGAAGTATCTGTAATTCAAACTATTTGCTTGCTTCGTTTTGTTTTATCCGATATATCAAAAATCAAAAAGATATATTAAAAATAAAATATTTTAGAATCTGCTAACTACTTATTACCAATTACTATCTACTAACTACTGCTATTAAGACAGCAGGTACGCGCGAATAAACTCATCTATTTCACCATTCATAACAGACTGCGTGTCCGAAGTTTCGAAATTTGTTCTGTGGTCCTTGACCATATTATACGGATGGAACACATAACTACGAATCTGGCTTCCCCATTCAATTTTCTTCTTCGATTTTTCAATCGAGTTAAGTTTCTCCTGCTGTTTTTCTTTTTCCATCAGATAGAGTTTCGAGCGGAGCATCTTCATAGCGTTCTGTCTGTTTTGAAGTTGTGAGCGTTCATTCTGGCACTGAACGACAATTCCTGTCGGCGTATGCGTAATCCTGACCGCAGTTTCGACCTTATTGACGTTCTGTCCTCCCGCGCCTCCGGAGCGGAAAGTATCAATTTTCAAATCGGCGGGATTTATTTCGATATCGATGTTGTCGTCGATAATCGGCGACACAAAAACCGCAGCGAATGAAGTATGGCGTTTTTTATTGGCGTCAAACGGAGAAATTCTGACGAGTCTGTGCACACCGTTTTCAGCCTTCAGGTAGCCGTAAGCGTAGTCGCCGTCGATTTCCAGTGTGGCGCTTTTTATTCCCGCGCCGTCTCCATCGAGGCGGTCAGCGAGCGTCACCTTAAACTTATTTTTTTCGGCATAGCGGATATACATTCTCATAAGCATTTCAGCCCAGTCCTGCGCTTCGGTTCCGCCTGCTCCCGAGTTGATAGTCAGAATCGCGCTTGAGATATCGTCTTTATCCGAAAGAGTATTCTTGAATTCAAGTTCTTCAAGATACTTTTCGAGAAGTTTCGTCTGCGACTCAAGTTCGGGTATGACGGACTCGTCATTTTCGGCTTCGCCGATTTCCATTAGGATCTCGATATCGGACAGCATCTTACTTCCGTTCTCATAATCCTCAATCCATCTTTTAAGTCCTGCGATTTCGCGGAGGGTAGTCTGCGCGATGTTCTGGTCTTCCCAGAAGTTATTTTGCTGAGAAATTGTTTCGAGTTCTTTCAGGCGTATTTTCTTTTCGGGGATTTCAAAGAAACCTCCTCAGAGTATCCAGTTTTTCTCTCGAGTCTTTTAATACGTATTTCTGTTGTTCGAACATTATTTTTCAATCTCCATTTTTAAAAGCGCGCTGGCGAGGGTTTTACCCTGCGCGTCGAGTTTAAGCGAAACGGTGCCGCCGCCTCCGAGTGTGTTGTGGAGCAGGAAGTTGAGGGTGTTGATATTCGGCATTTCGAATCTTTCCACTTCACCGAGGCAGATACCTTTGAAAAATTCTTTAACTCGTTCAGCCGTGACCTGTCTCTTAATCAGTTCATAATCTTCTTTCTTGTAAGCGATGAGTCCGATATTAGCGGCGTCGCCCTTATCTCCGCTTCTTCCGTGGCATATTTCCTTAAGTTGTATCTTCATTTATAAAATTTGTCAAAATTACGAAAAATGATTGATATTAGAAAGATGAATTCAGGCTTTCGGATGCGCCTGTTTGTACGCTTTTTTCAACTTTTCAGGGCTAACGTGCGTGTACACCTGTGTAGTCGACAGATTTTCGTGACCGAGCAGTTCTTTAACCGCTCTAATATCGGCGCCCGCGTCGAGCAGATGAGTCGCAAAAGAATGCCTCAAAACGTGAGGCGATTTTTTCTTAATGTCAGTAACTTTCGACAGATTCTTCTTTACCATCCTGCCTACTTCCATAGGATAAAGTTTCTTTCCGTTCTTGTTCAGGAAGAAGAAATCGCTTTTATTATAATTAAGTATGTCACGAATCTGCAGATAATTCCTCAGGGCTTCGGCGGCTTTGCTTCCGAACGGAACGATTCTGGTTTTCGAGCCTTTGCCGAAAACACGCAAAGTATTCTTCGCGAAATCTACGTCCAGTGTCTTCAGGTTAATCAGTTCGCTGAGTCGGATTCCCGTGCCGTAGAACAATTCGAATATCGCCTTATCCGTAAAATTCAGTTCATCACCTCCGATTCTGTCGAGCAGTTTTGTCATATCGGATGCCGCGACGTACGAAGGGAGTTTCTTTTGTGTTTTCGGGAATGCGAGCACTGACGCCGGATTCGACGTTATGATTTTTTTCCTGTACAAATACTTGAAGAAAGATTTTACGGTTGAAATCTTCCTTGAAATTGAGCGGTTGGAAAATTTCCTTGCCTTTTTAATGTCAAGTTTCTGTTTCTCAAACAGGTCCGCAACGAAAGATTTAAGAATCGGGAGGTCGATAGAATCCAGATTGATTTCCGCTTTATCGCGATTTTTTTTCGTACCGTATTCGGTCAGAATCAGGAATTCGGCGAACTGTTCGAGGTCGTTCTTATAAGAGACAACCGTATTATTTGAGTAATTACGGTTGTAATTTATGTAATCCAAAAACCCGTCAATAAGCGAAAATATTTTAGTCTGCCTTGACATCTTCTTTGGTCAGGATTTCCTTATGCTTGCATTTCGTGCAGTAGAGAAAATCTCCGTCTTTCTGAGTAGTCTTTTTAATAATATAATTATTCCCGCACTTGCCGCATTCCTTTAAAACGGGAATGCTGTTTTCTATGAAATCGCATTCGGGATAATTCGTACAACCGTAAAAAATTCTTTTTCTCTTGCCGCCGCGACGTTCGAGAATCTCGCCCTTACCGCATTTCGGACATTTAATCCCGAGTGTAATCGGCCTGATTCCCTTGCATTTCGGATAATTTGAACATCCGTAGAATTTGCCGTACGGTCCTGATTTTTCCACCATTTCGGCGCCGCACTCGGGACATTTAATACCTTCAGCGACTTTCGGCTCGCCGCCGTTTGAGAGGTCGATAGAAAGAGTGGCTTTGCATTTCGGATATTTCTCGCAGGTATAGAAGAGTCCGTTGCGTCCCCATTTCTTCAGCATAACTGCACCTGTTTCCTCGCCACATTCGGGACACTTTATATCGGTTCTTTCTATCAGCGATTTCTTTATTTTCGGAGCATCCGCCTCGGCTATTTCAAGGTCCTTTTTGAATGGAAGATAAAAGTCATCGAGAACGTTCTTATAAGTATTTTCTCCATTGGCAATCGTATCGAGTTCCTCTTCCATTCCCGCGGTAAACTGAGTGTTTATTACGTCGGGAAAATACTCCTGAAGAATTTTATTGACCTGAATTCCAAGTTCGGTTGCGAACAGTTTACGTTCGACGAGGTCAACGTACTTTCTGTCGATTACAGTAGTCACGATGAGAGCGAAGGTGCTCGGGCGTCCGATACCGAGGGCGTCAAGTTGCTTTATAAGGCTGCTTTCGGTATATCTCGGCGGAGGACTCGTGAAATGCTGCTCTTTCGTCATCGAGGCGGCTTTAAGCATGTCGTTCACATCAAGGTCATCGGGAATTACCGAAAGGTCGTCTTCGTCGTTTCCGTTAGTTTGTTCATCGACCGAATCCTCATAAACCCTGAGGAATCCGAGAAACTTCGCGATTCTGCCGGTTGCCTTGAATATATATTCCGTCTTCCCGCCTTTCGGGTCGAGCGCCTTTATTAAAATAGTTTTCTGGTCGAACACAGCCGGCGTCATCTGAGACGAGACAAACCGCTGCCAGATGAGAGTGTACAACGCGAGCAGGCTCTTATCGAGTTTCTTAAGACTTTCGGGCGTCATCATAACGTCGGTTGGCCTTATCGCTTCGTGAGCATCCTGCGCCTTAACAGCCTTCTTGCCGTTCGCGCGAGTGACATTCGAAACATATTCTTCGCCGTAATTTCCTTTTATGAATTCATTTGCCATCTTCTTCGCTTCATCGCTTAATCTGGTAGAGTCCGTCCTCATATACGTTATAAGACCGATGTTGCCTTCGCCTTTTTTAATCTCAACGCCTTCATAAAGTTTTTGAGCGAGCATCATTGTCCGCTTAGGCGCGAAACCGAGTTTAGACGAAGCAGTCTGCTGAAGAACAGAAGTAGTAAACGGAAGAGGAGCGTTTCTTTTAACTTCCCTGACCTGAATGTCGGTGACGCGGTACTTGTTGTTCCTCAAGTCTTCGAGTATTTTGTACGCTTCGTCGATGTTGTGAATGCAGGGCTCATCGCCGTTATACTTAATAATGTCGTCGTTAATCTTGTAAAGTTTAGCATTGAACGGCTTGGAATTCCCCGACGGTTTCGAGAAAGTACCGAGTATTGACCAGTATTCTTTCGGTTTGAAACACCTTATTTCGAATTCGCGCTCGCAAATAAGTTTAAGAGCAACGGACTGGACGCGCCCCGCGGAAAGACCGAAGTACATCGATTTCCAGAGGAAGGGGCTGACCTTATATCCGAGAATCCTGTCCATGACCCTGCGCGCCATTTGCGATTCGACGAGTTTCTCGTCGATATCGAGCGGCTCTTTCATCGCGGACTCGACACCCGACTTTGTTATTTCGTTGAAGAGAACACGTTTGATGTTCTTGTTTACTTTTGCCACTTCTTCCGCAATATCGGCTGCAATCGCTTCGCCTTCACGGTCAGGGTCAGTCGCTATGAATATGCTTTTTACTTCTTTAGCGTGCTGTTTAATCGCCTTAATTACCTTTTCCTTGCCTTCGATTACGTCGTACGTAGGGACGTAACCGTTGTCAAGGTCAATATTGATTTTATTCTTCGGTAAATTCTTGACGTGACCGACTGTCGCTTCCACAATGAAGTCTTTTCCGAGATACTTGTTAATCGTTTTCGCCTTCGATGGTGATTCAACTATGACTAATGATTTTGCCATTATTTTTTCGCGCTTCCTATACCTAATATTTTTAAATAATAATTTTCTCTGTTTCTCATCCGGGTCTTTTCTTTCGTCGTACGGTCTTCATAACCGCAGAGATGGAGTATTCCGTGTATCACGACTCTGTACATTTCCTCCTTGAACCCGCTTTTGTATAACAAAGAGTTTCTTTTTACTGTTTCAACCGAAATTAGAATATCGCTTTCCGCGATTCCGCCGTCATCGTACCTGAATGTGATAATATCGGTCTCATAATCGTGTCCGAGATAGGTCCTGTTATATTCAATAATCTTCCTGTCGCTGCAAAATAACAAGTTCACGGCGTCAATAGTTTCCTTCTCTGCAAAAAGAACATACCTGACAATCGTTTTAACTTCGCTCCTGAAAGCGGCGAAATCGAAATTTTTTGCAAATAAATTCCTCGTGATTTTAAGTGTGATAACGGGCTTATTCACTTTCTTTGGGAAAATTATAAAGATTCTATTACCGAAAGAGCCACGGCGGACAGCAGTTTTTCGGAGTTCAGGTTCATAAAATCGGTTTTCAGGGTTTTTTTGTCAACGTTCGCGTAAAGCGAGCAGTCACCCTGTTTCGAAATTATCAGACCCGATATTTTTTCGCCGCAGTCGGAATAAAATATAACTTCTTCCAGCATCTGGCTTATTATGAACGCCTTGCAAGATTGCAATTGTAAATGTGAATTCTCGGAATAGACCGAAATAAGGTTGTCGCCGTCTTCCATAATAATATCGAGGGCTATTGTATTTTTCAGGCGGGTGCTTGCTATGCCGAAAGAGTACGTGCTGCCCGACCTAACATGTTTGACACCGAATATGCTCTCGAGATCGCATAAATTCGCTTCGGTCAGTTCTTTATGAAATTCACTATTTGCCATTCCTTTTATTAAATTCGCGCAAATTTACGGAATGCCCGTAAACTGAAGATAAACTTTTCGCTTGTATCAAGGCATTCCACGAT
>DATMXZ010000225.1:0-2389 GCA_035561235.1 Ignavibacteria bacterium | reverse complement strand
TATCGAAACTGAGTTCGCCATGGCGAATCTTCGACATGGGAATGAGGTAAATTTATGGGGATAAGACTTGCGGGGATGACAATAAAAAAGGGAGTTGCAAGCAACTCCCTTTAAAAAATGGCATTCCCAAGCTGGAGCTTGGGAATGAGATAAGTATTTTCAATTAAATCATTTTCTATTAAAGCATTTTCTATTCCAAATATATATCGTTATTTGGATTACTTTTGTTCTTCGGCTTTTTTCTTTTCGTAGTCGGCGATAATTTTCGTTTCGACTTCTTTAGGCACGTCCTCGTAGTGCGAGAATTTGCGCGTATAAGTACCGCGACCCTGAGTAAACGAGCGGAGTTTGGAAGAATAGCCGCTCATTTCGGACAACGGGATATGGCATTTAATCACCTGAAGTCTTCCTTCGGATTCCATACCGAGAATTTTTCCGCGTCTTGAAGACACGTCGCCCGAAACGGCGCCCATAAATTCTTCGGGGAAGAAAATTTCGACTTCATAAATCGGTTCGAGGATAACGGGGCTGGCTTCCTTGAAGCCTTTCCTGAACGCCTGCGACGCCGCGAGTTTGAAAGAAAGTTCGTCAGAGTCAACGGTATGGTAAGAGCCGAAATGGAGCGTGACTTTCACGTCAATTACCTTGCAACCTATCATAACGCCAGACTGCATAGTTTCGATGACGCCCTTTTCGACGGCAGGAATGAACCTGTTCGGGACGACGCCGCCGACAATAGCGTCAACGAATTCGAATCCCTGTCCACGGGGCTGCGGTTCAACCTTAATAACAACATGACCGAACTGACCGCGGCCGCCTGTTTGTTTCTTATGTTTATATTCAACGTTATCGACGCTTCTTCTAATTGTTTCCTTATAGGGTATTTTCGGTTCCGACAGCACGACATCGAGACCGTATTTCGCCTTCATCCTGTTTATGATAGTATTGATATGAATTTCGCCCTGACCGTGAATGAGTGTCTGGCTGATTTCGGGGTCATAGTTCATCACGAACGTCGGGTCTTCCTCGTGGAAAGAATGCAGAGCAGTACCGAGTTTATCTTCCTCGCCTTTGCGGGACGGGGCTATGGCGAGAGTCATATTCGGCGTAGGGAAATTAATAGGATTCAGCACGACGGGGAAAGACTTTGCGCAGAGGGTATTATTCGTATGCGAGTCTTTAAGTTTGACAACGCCGGCGAAGTCGCCAGTAATCACCTCGGCGATTTCTTTTCTATCTTTGCCGTTCATAGTATAAGTCTGAGCGAGGCGTTCGGATTTTCCCGTCGCTTCATTAATCATATCCATACCCGGAGTAACTTTACCCGAATAGACTCTGAAGAAAGAAAGTTCGCCGATATTTTTTTCAGAGATAGTTTTAAAAATAAAGAGCACGGGTTCGGCATTTGAATCGGGTTTAACCTCGATAACGTCGGAACTATTAGGTCTATGACCTTTTTCAGGCGCTTTATCGGCAGGCGATTCGGAATAATCCGCGATGAAATCCATAAGCGGTTTTATACCGACGTTCGTAGAAGCGGAGGTACAGAACACAGGGAATAGTCTTCTTTCGCGGAGACCGAGTTTAAGGCCGTTGGTTATTTCCTCTTCGGAAAGCGAGCCGCTGTCGAAGAATTTTTCCATTAAGGCGTCATCTTCGGAAGCAATGGCTTCGACGAGTTTCTGATGATAATCATCGGCTTTATCCTTGAAGTCAGCGGGAATATCGAGCAACTGATATTCGCCTTTTCCGTCGGTATTGAACTTGAGCATCTTCATTTTAATAACGTCGATGACCTCATTAAAACCGACGCCGTGATTGACGGGGAACTGCACGACAGCTACCTGCGAGCCGAAACTTTCCTTAAGTTGTTCGAGAGTATCTTCGAACACGGCGTTTTCGGCGTCGAGTTTATTTATAACGAAAATTATGTTATTGTTATTTTCCTTTGTAAATTTAAAGCAAGCCTCCGTACCCACTTCAACACCCTTGAAAGAGTCTACCACCATCAGAGCGGTTTCAGTGACTCTGAGAGCCGACTTAACCTCACCGAGGAAATCCATAAATCCCGGGGTATCGATAATATTGAATTTAACCGTTTCTGTCTTCGAATTTTTCCAGAAACAGTTTAACAATGACGAGTTGATAGACTGCTGTCTTTCGATTTCGTCTTTATGGTAATCGCTGACCGTATTACCTTCCTCAATCTTTCCGAACCTATTCGTAACTCCGGCGGCGAACAGCATACCTTCTGTCAGAATGGTCTTGCCGCAGCTGCCGTGCCCTATGATTGAGATATTTCTAATTTGTTCCGATTTAAAATCCGGCATAAGATTTATCTCCTGCTTGCTTTATTTTTTAAAGTTTTCAAATTCAAAATGATGTAAAC
>DATMXZ010000224.1:0-6518 GCA_035561235.1 Ignavibacteria bacterium | reverse complement strand
TTGAAAAATGGCAAAACTCGGGAAAACATTGTCGAAATCTTCCAAGGGCAACACGGAAGAAAAAATGATGCTTTATTACTATAAAGCCGTCGAATATTTCGAAAAGAACAAGAACAGAGTCTATACGGCACTCACGATACTCGTCGTTATAATCGCGGTGATTTTTATATATTTCAGGAACCAGAGCGCGAAGAATGAAACCGCCGCGCTTGAACTCTCCAAGGTGAAACAGGTGTACGCGATGGATATGTACCAGATGTCGATAAACGGGGATTCTCTCGGCACGTTCAAGGGTTTGCAGTACATAGTTGACAATTACGGCTCGACAGAAAGCGGCGAAACCGCGAAGATGATGCTCGCCAACTGCTATTACAATATCAGAGAATTCGACAAAGCCGAAAAATATTATAAGGATTATTCCGGCAAGAGCGACATGCTTCAGGCCGCTTCATATGCGGGCGTCGGAGCAGTTCTCGAGGTGAAAAGCGATTTTGTAAATGCAGCGAAGAATTATGAAAAGGCGTCGACTGTCAGCAAGAAACTTTACAACAACGACGAATATCTCTTCTACGCCATAAGAAGTTTTTATTTCGCGAAGGACACTGAAAATATTAAGAAAGTCGTGAAAACGCTCAAGACCGATTATCCGAAATCGAGATACCTAAGTCAGATTCAAAGATATTATACGGAAGATTAAACATAACCTGATTCTTTTTCAATGAACCTAAAGGAAAAAATAAACGAAGATTTGAAGAATGCAATGAAAGCGCAGGACGCTTTCAGGACCGAGACTCTCAGGAGCATACGCGCGGAAATTCTGAAAATGGACAAGTCGGGAATGAACAGGGAAATGAACGAAGAAGAGGAACTTCAATTGCTTACGCGGCAGGTGAAAATGAGAAAAGAATCAATCGAAATGTTTCAGAACGCGGGAAGAACCGATTTGGTAGAGCGCGAGTCGAAGCAGATGGAAATAATAAACGAATACCTGCCGAAACAGATATCACGGGAGGAAGCGGAAAAAATTATTTTCGGAATCATAGAATCAACGGGAGCCTCGACGCCAAAGGACATAGGCAAGGTTATGGGTCCCGTTATGAAAGAACTTAAAGGCAAATTCGACGGTAAATTAATTCAGGAGATTGTAAAAGGCCGTCTGGGCGGATAAGCCTTGAATGCACTTGATATAATAATATTAATCCTGATTCTGCTCCCGGCAATATTCGGATTAAAGAAAGGCCTGCTGAAAAGTGTATTCTCAATCGCCGGCATAATACTCGGAATTATTCTCGCGGTTAAATTCAATTCGGGCGTATCGCTCATACTTAAAAACTTAATCAAAGACCCCAAACTCGTTCAGGTAATTTCATTCGTTTCAATAATTCTTCTCGTATATTTTCTTTCTGTATTCATCGCGAGCAAGATTTCGAAGATAAATACGCTGTCCGAAACATTCGATAAGATAGGAGGCTTTGTTTTCGGGGGACTGAAAGGACTGCTTTCCGCGAGCATTCTTCTGATTCTTCTCGGCTCGTATTCAATACTGCCGCAGACGCAGAAGACAAACTCGGCTCTTTACCCTTACGTTTACAACGCGGCGCCTTCGACTTACAACGCGGTAAAGAACTTCATTCCGCTTTCGAGAAAGGATTTCGACGATGTTATGAATTTTCTCAAGAGCGATACAGTAAAATCAAAACAATAGAAACTTGGATATAACCTTATTACATAGAAAACTCGAGTTCGACAGAATAAAGGACAAACTAATCAATTACTGCTATTCCACGCCCGCCGTGGAATTAATCGGCAATTTTCCTTTTTATACGGGCAGGAACATGCTCGTCCGCGAATTCAATAAACTGAGGAGCGTCAGGGAAATTCTTGAATCAGGAAGCGACCTTCCGCTCGAAGGAATCAAGGACATAAGGGATTCGCTCGAAAGGCTTAGGATACCCGGTAATTACATTCAGCCCGAGAAGTACCTGTGGATAAAGGAGTTCCTGAGAATCAGCAGATTGGTGAAGTCGATGGTCTCCTCGCTTTACGAAGAGGACAATGAACTAAGGATACTCGCCTCATCACTTTATCAGGATAAAATTCTTGAGCACAACATCGATTCGATAATTGACGCGAACGGGGAAGTGAAAGACACAGCCTCGCGTGACCTGAAGAAAATCAGGGCGAACCTGATTGAGAAAAGAGACGCGCTTCGCAAATCGCTGTCTAAGATACTCAATAAGGTTTCAGAACAGGAATACTCGCAGGAAGACATAATAACGCTTCGCGACGGACGCTCCGTGATACCGGTAAAAGTCGAGAACAAGAGAAAAGTGCCCGGCATAATTCACAGTTCATCATCGACGGGATACACCGTATTCATCGAACCCGCGGAAACGATAGACCTAAACAACGAAATAACGGAATTGTATTTCGAAGAGAAGAGGGAAGTTGAGAAAATTCTCCGTTATCTTTCGGAGGACATCGCGAAGTACTATTACGAACTTAAAGTCAACAGCGGCATACTCGGCGAACTTGATTTCATACGGGCAAAGGCGAAATACGCGATTGAATACAATTGCAGCGAGCCCGTAATATCGGATAACGAATTAAATTACAGAAAAGCGTACCATCCGCTTCTGCTCCAGAAATTCGGCAGGGAAGAAGTAATACCGCTCGAGTTCTCAGTGAAGAACGGCATCAATACGATAATAATCACGGGACCGAACGCCGGAGGAAAAACAGTCGCGCTCAAGACCGCGGGAATACTTCAGATGATGTTTCAGTCGGGGATGTTCATACCCGCTTCTCCGGACAGCGTGTTAAGAATTTTCGACAGAATATTCGTAGTAATAGGCGATGAGCAGTCTATTGAGAACAGTCTAAGTTCTTTCAGTTCACACGTAAAGGAACTTAAGGAAGTAATCGAATCGTCTGACAAAAACTCGCTGATACTTATTGACGAGATATGCAGCGGCACCGACCCGAAATTCGGCAGCGCTCTCGCGGCTTCCGTCCTTAAGGAATTTTCTGACAAGGGAGCGTTCACGGTAGTTACGACGCACATCGGCGACCTGAAAGTATTCGCCCACAATAATCCGAAGTTTGAGAACGCCTCTCTCGATTTTGATTTCGAGCGTCTCGCTCCGTCGTTCAAGTTCAACCTCGGAATCCCCGGACAGAGTTACACGTTTGAACTCGCGAGGAAATTCAAAGTGCCCGACAGAATAATAGATTACGCTTCTTCCTTCATAGCGGGCGACCACAGCGCGCTGGAAGACCTGCTTGTCGAACTCAACAAGACGAAGGTTTCACTTGACGAGCAACTCGCGGAGCAGAAGAAAAACAACAGCGAACTAAACGAGAAAATATCCGAATACGAAAGCAAATTATATGTGTTCAGAAGCAGGGAGAAGGAACTTCTGAAGGAGGCGAAAAGCAAGGCTGAGGATATAATTGAGGAGGGAAGAAAACTCGTAGAGAAAACCGTGAAGGATGTGAAGGAAAAAGAAAAATCGGTTTCCGAAATCAAGAAGGAATTCAAGAAGGAATCTGAAAAATTCAGACATACGGAAAAGCCCGCGCCGAAAGAGAAGAAAACATTCAAAGTCGGAGACATCGTGAAAGTAGCGGACAGCGCCTCGGCGGGAGAAATAACCGCGATAGAGGGGGACAGCGTTACACTGAACGCGAACGGGATTATACTCAAGACGAAGAAATCACTGCTTGAGCACGCGGAAAAGAAGGAGAAGAACACATACGCGGGATATTCGGTGACTTTAAACGAAGGTTTTGACACGCGGCTCGACATACGCGGCAAGTAT
The DNA here is from genome assembly GCA_035561235.1 of Ignavibacteria bacterium. Classification (GTDB taxonomy): domain Bacteria; phylum Bacteroidota; class Ignavibacteria; order Tepidaquicellales; family Tepidaquicellaceae; genus CAIKZJ01. The sequence continues at coordinate 2,697 of DATMXZ010000224.1, read as the reverse complement.
TCATATGAGATAGAAGAATTACTTGAAACTTTCATATATGAAGGGCAAATTAATTCTGCGCGCGAACTTACAGTCGTGCACGGAAAAGGTTCGGGAAGTTTAAGAAAAGCGGTGCACGCGCTGCTGAAGAAGAACAAGCACGTAAGCGGATTCAGGCTCGGAAACTGGAACGAGGGCGATACGGGCGCTACAATTATAGAACTCAAAAAATAAAAAAATGTCCAACAGAATTCTGATAGTCGATGACGAACAGTCAATACTCGAGAGCCTTTCTCTTATTCTGAGGCATAACAAATACGATGTCGATACCTGCGCCGACGGATTCACGGCGCTCGAGAAGGTGAATAACTCGGATTACGATCTTATACTTCTCGATATTAAGATGCCGAAGATGGACGGCATAGAAGTTCTCGAGAAGATAATCGAGATGAAACCTAATCAGGTCGTCATAATGATATCGGGACACGGCAACATCGAGACGGCGGTTGACGCTACGAAGAAAGGCGCGTACTATTTCCTTGAAAAACCGCTTCCCGATATTCCTGAACTCGTGCTTATGATTAGAAACGCGATTGAATACCGTAAATCGAAGGACGAAGTACTTCGTTTGAGGAACAAGCAGATTGAAGATAACGAAATAATAGGGAACAGCGCGGGCATTAACAACGTTCTTGAACTGATAGAAAAATTCAAAGACCTTCAGTACAACGTTCTCATAACGGGCGAAAGCGGCACGGGCAAAATGCTTGTCGCGAATCAACTGCACCTGAAATCGGAAAGGAACGGCAAGCCGTTCGTGATTATAAACTGCGCGCAGTTGAACGAAACCAACGCCGACAACGAACTCTTCGGTTACATGGAGAACAACGTGCTGAGAAGCAGGGGAAAGTTATCCGAGGCGGAAGGCGGCACGATTCTTTTCGACGAAGTTTCCAATCTTAATCCCGATGTCCAGTCGAAACTGCTGAAAGTAATCGACGAGGGAAAATTCGCGCGGCGCGGGCAGTCGAATGAAGTTAAGACTGACCTCAGGTTCCTGTTCACGTCGAACAAGGACCTCAAGAGCGAAATTCAGGACGGAAAGTTCAGGGAAGACCTTTACCACAGAATCAACGTGATGACAATCGACATTCCTCCTCTCCGCGAAAGAACGGAAGACATAGAAGTTCTGACGGAATATTTCATAGGGCAGGTAATGCGGCTGTATAACGTCGAGCAGAAAAAATTTACGGACGGCGCGCTGCTTCGCCTTAAATCATTCAGGTGGCCAGGCAACGTCAGGGAACTGAAGAACTACACCGAAAGGCTGATGTTCACGATTGAGGACATTATTATAAAAGAAGATGACATCGAACTTCCGGGCAGCAGGCATTCACGCGAACTTAACGATCTACTGAACAAGAATCTTTCGCTGAACGATTTCCAGAACGAATCCGAAAAAATGTTCCTGCTGAAAATGCTTAACGATTACAGGTATAACATAAGCCAGACCGCGGAGGCGCTGAAAATACAGAGGAGTCATTTGTATAAACTGATGAGCAAGTACGAAATCCCGACCCCGAGCAAAATCAAGTAAAAAGGCGGAGGTCGAGCAGGAGGTCTTTTTCTATTGTCGTTATAATGTGGTCGAAATCCCTATCCGTATGAACGAAGTCAAGTTCGTTCGTGTCAATTGTGAGCACCCTTCCGAAACCGTAACTCTTTATCCATTCGTCGTAACTGTTGTTTAATTCGGTCAGGTATTCAATGTCGAGGTCCTTTTCAAACTCGCGACCGCGCGCCTTTATCTGTTTCACGAGAGTTGCGACGTCGGCGCGAAGGTAAACGAGCAGGTCGGGCGGGCGGAGGTAACTTGTCATTTCAGCGAAGAGGTTGGAGTAAGTCGTGTAATCCCTGTCGGACATACGTCCAAGTTTATGCAGGTTCTTCGCGAAAATCTCAACGTCCTCGTAAATGCTTCTGTCCTGAATGACGGAGTTCGGTCTTTCGACTATTTCCTTGTGAACGTTGAATCTGTGGGCGAGAAAATAAATCTGGAGATTGAACGACCATCTTGTCATATCCGCGTAGAAGTCGCTCAGATAAGGGTTATCAGCGACGGATTCGTAATATGGAATCCACTTGAACCGCTCCGCCAGCAGGCGTGTGAGCGACGATTTACCCGAACCGATGTTCCCTGCGATTGATATGAAAATTTTTCTCGAAGGCAAATTCTAATAATTGAAAAAGGTCAGGCTGAAGACCTGACCTTAAACTTTTTTTATTCCGCTTTTACCGGATTTTCCGCAGCCGTTTCCACTGGCGCGGGAGGAGCGGGTTCCTCGATTACAGTTTCAAGAATTTTTTTCTTTTTTTCTTTTATCTTCGTGGCGGCTTTGCCCGTCAGTTTTCTCAGGTAATAAAGTTTTGCCCTGCGTATGCTGCCGTGCTTGACAATCTCGACTTTTGCAATCTTCGGCGAATTAATCGGGAAAATTCTCTCGACGCCTACGCCGTTCGAAATTTTCCGCACGCGGAACGTCTTGCTCAATCCGCTGCCCTTTATTCCCATAACTATACCCTTGAACTGCTGAACTCTTTCCTTGTCGCCTTCAATAACTTTTACGAAAACTGAAATCGTATCGCCGACATGAAAATCAGGCATGTCTTTTCTAATCTGCGCTGCCTCAACTAACTTTAATTTGTCCATTTTAAGAT
>DATMXZ010000223.1:0-6922 GCA_035561235.1 Ignavibacteria bacterium | reverse complement strand
GTGACATTATCGATTCACAAATTCTTTGTTTCGAATCGAAAATAAACGCGATACGAGCCGCTCATACATTCCCCCTTTTTAATTTTTTGATAATTGAGTAACTTAATGGATATATTTGATTATGATAACGAAACCAAAAGGGACACTTGATTTCCTGCCGGACGACGCTTTCAGGCGTCTTCACGTAGAAGACAAACTGAGGCGCATAGCGTCCGTTTTCAATTACAGAGAAATCCGGACACCCGCTTTCGAAAAGACAGAACTCTTCAAGAGAGGAATCGGCGAGGAGACGGACATTGTATCGAAGGAAATGTATTCATTCGACGACGGCGAGTTTACTCTGAAGCCCGAAATGACGGCGCCCGTAATAAGAGCGTATATAGAAAACAGCCTGTACAACGTTTCAGCAGTGCAGAAGTTGTATTACATATCGAACATGTTCCGTCACGAAAGACCGCAGGCGGGAAGATACAGGGAATTCTCACAGTTCGGCGCGGAAGTTATCGGCAGCGGAGATTATTCGGCGGACGTTGATTTAATATCTCTCGGAACAACTTTCCTTTCGGAATTCGGTTTAAAGAATCTGAAGATAAAAATTAACAACATAGGAAACCTCGCGGAACGGAAAACATATCTTGAAGACCTGAAGAAATACTTGAGTGATTACACACCGCATTTGTCTTCAGAGAGCCACAGGAGGCTGTTCACGAATCCGCTGCGCATACTTGATTCGAAGGACCCCCGTGATATAGAAATAGTTAAGAACGCTCCTGTTATTTTAGAATATCTCGGACCCGAAAACAAGGAGCATTTCGGAAACGTTCTTTCGGGACTTGAGTCACTCGGAGTCGCTTACGAAATTGACCATACGCTCGTCCGAGGGCTCGACTATTATACTTCTACTACGTTTGAAATCGCGTCGGATGACCTCGGCGCTCAGAACGCGGTGCTCGGAGGCGGCAGATACGACATGCTCGTGCAGCAACTCGGCGGAAAACCCACTCCCGCGATAGGATTCGCCTGCGGACTCGAAAGGCTGACGCTTGTGCTTCAGGCAAACAACTACTTTTTTCCTGAAATTGAAAATCCCGCGATTTACATCGTGTCGGCGGGAGATGAGGCTAAGAAGAAATCAATTATTCTTGCGAACGAACTCAGAATCAATGAAATAACTTGCGAAACCGACTTGCTCGGCAGGAGCATAAAAGCGCAGATGAAGGACGCGAACAGGCTTAAGGCAAGATACGTAACAGTTATTGGAGATGACGAAATCAAAACGGGTAAGGTTAAGATAAAAAGAATGAGCGACGGTTCGGAGCAGGAAACGGGTATAGGCGAAATAAAAAATTATAATTTTATCTGATATGAGAACAAGACAGGTACGGCCGGAAAAAATGAAGTATGAATTCGAACTTCACATTTCAAGAGGTTACGATAAAATAAAGGAAGCGGATTACATACTGTTCGATTTTATCACGACAAAAATCTTCAAGAGTTTCATTTACACGATTAATGTCACTCCTCAGATTGACCTGCCGAATAAACTAATCGGCTTCCTCGTCGAAGGACTCTCCGCGCCTGTTCTATCGATCGCGAAATCAGGAAACGCGAGATATCAGTATAAACTTTACGGTTATTCAAAGACCGAATACGAATTAAGGCTTTCAAAACCCGATGTCGGCAAGAATTTGTTTAAACTTAAAATAACGGAAAAGAGTTTAAAGATAACGAAGGAACCATCTAAAAAATTTATAAAGGTTGAGGTTTAATGTATCCGAAATTATTTGAAATAGGTCCAATAGCAATACACAGTTACGGTCTAATGCTCGGCATAGCGTTTCTGATAGGAAGCACTCTGTTCTCGAAGGAACTCAAGAGGCAAAGAAAGGACGAAAATGCCGGCATAACGATTACGTTTCTCGCGATTATCGGCGGACTGCTCGGCGCGAAATTGTTCTACGTCATCGAGGAGTGGAATTTCGGGAAAGGCGGGACACTCGCTTCGTACTTCAGGTCTGACGTTCTGTTTTCTCCCGCCGGTCTAACCTTTTACGGAGGACTTATACTCGCGATTATTTTCATTTACATTTACAGCAGGCAGAAAAATCTTAAACTGCTACTTATTTTCGATTCGATGTCACCGGCGGTGATGCTCGGATACGGCATAGCAAGAATCGGATGCCATCTCTCGGGCGACGGCTGCTACGGACTTCCGGTCAACGGAACGATGTGGGAATTCCTCGGCTACAGTTACGTCAAGGGTATCGTGCCGACTCACGCCGGAGTGCTGGTTCATCCGACTCCGATTTACGAAATGGCGGTATCAATAATAATCTTCTTCATTCTGATGAGGATGCGGAAGAAAACCCGCTATTACGGACAGTTATTCTTTGCTTACCTGATTTTCAGCGGAGCGGAGAGATTGATAGTCGAATTCATCAGGCTGAATCCAAAGGTTATATCGATATTAACTCAGGCGCAGTTGATTTCAATCATAATGATAATATTCGGAATTGTAATGCTTGTTTCATGGAAAAACAAGACTGACGATGAACTTTTGGAGATAAACAACCTTAAACAGAAGTCATAAATCCGGTTTTTCAGCGCTATCTGATGTTATTGAATTTATAATAACTTGAAATAGTTTAAAAATAAGGTTATTTTATAGTTTTTGAATTTTTAAAGTTAATACATTAATATAATGAAAAGAACGTATCAGCCGAGCAACACGAAAAGAAAGAATAAACACGGTTTTCGCGAGAGAATGTCGACAAAGAACGGCAGAAAAGTACTCGCGAGCAGAAGAGCAAAAGGCAGAAAGAAACTCACTGTCAGCGACGAATTTGTCAGAAAGTAACAGTGCCTTTGAAAATGTCTCAGCAGACACAACACGGGTTCAGTTTAGGCAAGGATGAAATACTAAGGGGATTCGAGGCATACAAAAGGGTGTTCAGAAATTCGAGAATTGCTGAGACAAAATATTTAAAATTATACTATCAAAAAACTGATTTTAGATTAAGCCCACAATTAATGATTCGAGTGGGCTTTACTGTTTCTAAAAAGAAACTTAAAGGCGCTGTCCGGCGTAATCGAATAAAAAGGCTGCTGAAGGAGGCATACAGACTTAACAAGCATATTCTGTACGGCAAGGCGGGAATTGGACCCATGGACATGATACTTACCGTAAATGAAAAAAGAGGTTTTGAAGAAATGCTCAAGAACGGTTTCAGGCTTTTCAGCGGCGACATTAAAAATATATTTGATAAAATCACTTAACCTTCGATGAAGTATTTGTTAATCGGAATAATTTACCTTTACAGGGCGCTTATGTCTCCCCTGCTCCCACCGTCCTGCAGGTTTTATCCCACTTGCTCTCAATATTTCATCGATGCCTTGAAGATGCACGGGTTCTTCGGAGGCACGTATCTAGGGGTTAAAAGAATTCTCAGGTGTAACCCGTTTTTCGAAGGCGGACCGGATCCCGTACCGCTCGAAATATTCAAATCAAAGAAAAAAACATATAATAAATAGATGGATAAAAAATCGGTAATTGGTTTCGTTGTTATAGGCGTGATACTTGTAGTTTGGATGGTATGGACGTCAAAGATGCAGAAACCCGTAGAGCAGAAGAAACAGCAGACTCAGGAAAACGTTCAGGACACGACGAAGCAGAAAGTTCAGGAGACAAAGCAGGTCGAGGTTCAAAAGACTGAAAACGATTCCGCTAAACAAAATGCAATGAATGACCGGTACGGAATTTATTTCTCACTGAATGCCGCGGGAAGCGCGAATGACTCATCGGCGGCAAAGGAAAAAGTAATGTATGTTGACAATGCCAAGTACAGATTTGTTTTCTCCGATTTTGGCGGCTCGCTTAAAGAAGTTTACATGAAAGGATTCAAGACCTGGGACGGACACCCCGTACAATTAGTGGATTGGAAAAGGGACAGGGAACTGAATCTGCTTTTCACTTCGAAAGACGGCAAATCAATTAATACACGCGACCTTGTTTTCAAATCCGCTTATAGGGAGCATCAGGCAGTTGACATAGAAAAGGACACTTCTTTTACACTGAAGTTTGAACTTCTTGTGAACGGAGACTCGTCAAAAAAAATAATTAAATCATACAAGTTCAAACCCGATTCATACGAATTCTCGGTTTCGTACGAATTCGTGAATCCGGGTCAATTCATTGCAGACGGGAAATATCAGGTCGTTTGGGGAAGTTCTTTAAATCTTACCGAATACAGAAGCGACGAAGAAGCGCAATTCTCTGAAGCCTATGCGTACATGGGCGGCGAACTGGAGCAGATGACCCCAAAGGATTTTGACAAGGAAGTAAATAACGACCTTAACGGTAATACCGATTACGTATCTCTCAGGAACAAGTATTTCGGTGTTTTCATAATCCCGGATTCGCGCAAGGGCGACGGAGCATATCTTACGGAGAATAAAATTCATCTGCCGAATGAGGGTTCACGGCATCTGTTCTCAGCAGCCGTGAAAATGGATATCAAGAACGGCGCTTCGGAAAAAAGCACTTTCAGGATACTTATCACCCCGATAGATTACAAGATACTGAAGAGTTACGACCTCGAACTCGAAAAGACAATGAGGTTCTCGCTCGATTTCATAGTGAGACCCATCGCGCAGTATATGATAATACCCTTCTTTAATTTTCTCCATCTGTTTATTTCAAACTGGGGACTCGTGATAATAGTTTTTGCAATCGTTCTTAAGATTTTGCTGAATCCCCTTACGAAGAAGCAGACGCAATCGATGCAGAAAATGGGCACTCTCAATCCCAAAATCACCGCGATTAAGGAGAAGTATAAAGACGATCCGCAGAAAATGAATAGCATGGTGATGAAACTATACAAGGAAGAAGGCATAAATCCGATGGGCGGATGCCTTCCGCTGCTTCTTCAATTGCCGATACTTTATGCATTATTCGCGGTATTCCGTTCGACCATAGAGTTAAGGCAGGCGGAATTCATATGGTGGATTAAGGACCTTTCCGCTCCGGATGTACTGTTTCATTTACCGTTTAAAATACCTCTTTTCGGCATAGACCAGATATCAGGACTGGCAACGCTTATGGGTATAACGATGTTCATTCAGCAGAAAATGACCGTTACAGACCCCAAACAGAAAAGCATGGTTTACATGATGCCGGTTTTGATGACATTGCTGTTCTTCTCTCTGCCGTCCGGATTAAACCTGTATTATTTCGTGTTTAACCTGCTGTCAATAGGCCAGCAATATTACACTACCAAAATCCGACCTCCGAAACCGGAAGAAATCAAGAAGCCGGTAAAACCGTCATTCATGCAGAGGATGATGGAGAAAATGCAGCAGCAACAAAAACAAATACAGAAGAGAAAAAGATAATGGAATTTTTAATTGTTCAAATCGGAAGAATCGGGGATATGATATTAACTACCCCCCTTTTTTCCGGTTTGAAACAATTATATCCGGACTGCAACATAACCGTCCTCACCAGCGCTTCGAATGATATTATAGCAAAAAATCACAAATCTGTAGATAACACCATTATTTTTAATAAGACTATAATCGGGTACATAAAGTCATTTCTGCAATTAAGGAAAACGAAATTTGACTACTGGATTGACACTAAGCCTGAGCATTCAAATACGTCTTCAAAACTACTTAAAATTGCGCGTTTCAAAAAATCCATTGGATTTAATTTTAGGGCAACTAACTTCGATTTAGATTTGACTCCGATAAGAACCGGAGAGCATTATACGGAAATTAATAAACTTCCTTTGATATTTCTCAATAAAAGAGGTGATTTTACCAATCTAATGCCTGAATTATTCATTCCGGACGAAATCCGTCAAAAAGCGAGTGAAATATTAAAAGTATACCCTAAAAATTATATCCTTTTCAACCTTTCGGTCAAAGACGAAACCCGCAATTGGAATCCCGATGACGTCGTTTCAATTTATAAAACTTTTTCCGGAAAACTCGATTTCGTGTTTCAATTTATTAGCAAAGACAGGGAATGTTTTAAAAATATTGAATCGAAAACAGGACGGAAACTGAATTATTTTGACGGCGGAATTTTAGAATTGGCTGAAATTGTCCGAAATGCGCGCCTGATAATAACTCCTGATACATCATTAGTTCACATCGCTTCCTGTTTTAACGTGCCGATTGTCGCTGTATATCACAAAGTTGAATGGAACATTAAGAGGTTTGCTCCCCTGTCGGATAAAAAGGTGATACTCATATCAACTGAAGAGAATAAAATTTCCATAGATAGCGGTGAAGTCTGCGCGGCGATAAGCGGTATGATATAACATTTGTGGAAATGCCGGGAGTCGAACCCGGGTCCGAAAAGAAGACCATCAAAACTTCTACATACTTAGTTTGTTTTTAAAATTCGGATTGAAAGTCTAAACAAACAAACCTTTCTTTCCTATCCCGTTAAGTTTCACAATGCTGTCACAGGAAACCGGCACTGCTATCCTGTCTGTCGGCGTTGATCGATTCCGGGCAGGAGACGGAATTCGTCAACGAGTTGCCTTTAATTAGGCAGCTAAAGCGTAATTATTTTCTGCGTTTATTGTTTTCCAGCCGTTTTAAAGTGATGGACTGGGAACACTGTATGCTGTTTCGACCATCTTTGCAATCCGTCGAAGCCGTTGCATTCCCTGAATTACTTGGTCTTTATATTAGCCTTTTCAGTACTTAAAACAGTTTTATCCGTTATTTCGTTCTGCGCTTCCGATTTGTCCTTGTACAAGATACCAAACGGGATTACGGCGCAGTAGCCCAGAACGAGCAGAATCGGAGCAATAACAGTCGGCATAAATCCGTCAACTGAATTTTCCGACATAAAGATATAACCAAGAATTATTAAAGCGATACCGGTTCCGATTATCGCATAGTTCTTCTT
>DATMXZ010000222.1:0-3095 GCA_035561235.1 Ignavibacteria bacterium | reverse complement strand
ATTCAGTATTATGTTAGTAAGAATTATCTTTATCGGGCTGTTTTTTGGAGTTATTATATCCGTGAACTATCTTGTTTACAGGACATTCAGAAATTTTCTCCTGAGAAGCAAAATAAAAATGAGGACGGTGAACCTTGTGACGAGGATTCCGTTCACGGCATTTGTATTGCCTTATATCATTCTCATATTCACCCGATTCGATTTCACGGATTTGCCGTTGTGGGTTGACAGATTTGTAATGATACCGTTTTTCGCTTTTCAGGGAGCGGTGATTTTCACGGGACTCTACCTGCTGGCGGGTAAAATAATCAAACTGCCGTTTCTCCTTTTCCGGTCAATTATCAACCGCGTAAAATCGCTGAAAGAAAGATACAAAAAATTCAGGTCACATAAGTCCGTCGTCGCATTCGACAAATCGCGGCGCAACTTTCTGACCGCTTCAAGCGCCGCCGTCGCGGGCTATGCTTTTATCGGAGCGGGAATCGGAGCGATAGGCAAGGATGATTTCAGGCTCGAAGAGCAATCAATAAAACTTAAAAATCTTCCCGAAGAATTTAAGGGTCTGACCGCGGTTCTGATTAGCGACATTCACAGCGGACCGTTTATGGAATACGGAATGATGCGCCACTACGTTGACGTTATAAACGACCTGAATCCCGATATGATTTTCATACCCGGAGACGTAACGAATTCAAACAGGAACGAAGCGGCTCCGTTCGCTAAGGCGTTCCGCGACCTGAAAGCGAAGCACGGCATTTTCGGCACGATGGGTAATCACGATTATTTCAGCAGCGCGGATTACATATCGGACGTACTCAGGAATGAAACACCGATAAATGTTTTAAGGAATGATTTCAGCCGTATAGAAATTAACGGAAAGAGTCTGATTGTCGCGGGCACGGAGGATACAAGAGACAGCGGTAACAATTCAAATCACATTCTTTCAGGATACGTCAGGGACACGCTGAAAAAATCCGAAGATTTTCTGTCGGCGGAAGGCGCGGACCCATCGGGCGTTCCGAAACTTCTGCTCGCTCACAAGCCGTATATGTTCGATGAAATTTCAGGAATGAACTTCGATATGATGTTCAGCGGGCATACGCACGGAGGCCAGATTGTTTTTTTAAAATTAGCGGATGTGAATGTTTCAATCGCTTCGACTGTGAACAAATACATCAGCGGTCTTTATTCCCTTAACGGAAAATACATGTATGTATCACGGGGACTCGGCACAGTCGGGCTTCCTCTCAGGCTGAACTGCCCGCCCGAAATCACAAAATTTACACTCATCTGAATTAATTAATTATATTTTATTAATCGAATATTTTTGGCATTTTATAGGATACCAAATTTATACAAAAATGAAAAAAGCATTATTCATCATTCTCTTGTTAGGCATTGCCTGCACGGTTTTCTCTCAATCACCTTACACCAACATTACAATCAGTTCGTCAAATTCTCCTGAAGAACCTTCGATTTGCATTAATCCGAAGAATCTTTATCAGGTAGTTGCGGGAGCGAATATCAGTTCCGCATATTATTCTACAAACAGCGGATACAACTGGACAAGGTTCGGACTGACGAACAGTTCCTGGGGTGTTTGGGGCGATCCCTGTATCATAGTTGATACGCTCGGACACTTCTATTATTTTCATCTTTCGAATTCATCATCTCCCGGGTACTGGATAGACAGGATTGTCTGCCAGAAATCCACAAACGGCGGTATGAATTACAGCAATCCCGGCTCATACACTTATTTCATGTCACCGAAAGAACAGGACAAGGAATGGGCTGTGGTGGATCCGCGGAACAATCATATTTACTGCACCTGGACGCAGTTCGATAACTACGGAACATCAACGCCGACAGACAGTTCGAAAATACTATTTTCCAAATCGACAGACGGCGGATTAACCTGGGTAAACTGGGGCGCCACGGGAACGATGAAGAGGCTTGATAATCTCGGAGGAGACTGCGTTGACGAGGACAATACGGTTGAAGGAGCCGTACCTGCCGTCGGTCCTAACGGACAGATTTATGTCGCATGGTCAGGACCGCTCGTAAGGAATTCGCAGTTCGGAATATTCTTTAACAAATCAACCGACGGAGGTAGCACGTGGCTTCCGGGCGCGCAGCAAATAGCGCAGCAGCCGGGAGGCTGGGATTATATGATAAGCGGAATACAGCGCGCAAACGGTATGCCCATAACCTGCTGCGACATTAGCAACAGCCCTTACAGAGGATATATTTACATTAACTGGACTGACAGCGCCGGTCCAAACAATCACGACGTGAAGTTCATCCGTTCGACGAACGGAGGCGTCAACTGGAGCGCGCCGATGAAAGTAAACAACGATACTTCAAACAAGGAACAGTTCTTCTGCTGGATGACTGTTGACCAGAAAACAGGATACATATATATACTATATTACGACAGGCGCGACGACGTGTCGAACGCGGGTTCGACGCACGTATATATTTCGAAATCGACAAACGGCGGCACTTCGTTCACTGACGAAAGAATCAGCGAAAGCGGTTTCATACCGACAGCAAGCGTTTTCTTCGGCGATTACACGAACATAACCGCTTACAACAATGTGGTGCGCCCGATTTGGACGCGCTTGCAGGGAACCAGTCTGAGTGTAATGACTGCGATAATCGGCACGCCGACAGGAATTGAACAGCCGGGGATTACGATTCCAAAAGACTATAAACTCGAACAGAACTTCCCGAATCCTTTCAATCCGTCAACGACGATAAATTACTCGATTCCGAGGGATAATTTCGTAACGCTGAAAGTCTATAATCTTCTCGGTCAGGAAGTTGCGGTGCTCGTGAACGAGTTCAAGAAAGCGGGCGAGCATTCATACGAGTTTTACGGTACGAACCTCACGAGCGGAGTTTATTTCTACAAACTCACGGCTGGTGATTTCACGGCAACGAAGAAAATGATATTGAACAAGTAAGCGTTCTGAAAGTAAGATGTTTGATTCTAAATCAAATATCAAATATAAAATATTAAAAATACATATAAAAAATTTAAAAAGGTTTTGATACAAAAAAGGTTTTGATGCAAACTGAAGGCGGCTAACCAC
>DATMXZ010000221.1:0-15870 GCA_035561235.1 Ignavibacteria bacterium | reverse complement strand
ATTCATTTACCTTGAACCTTATACAATACTATAAGTCAGGTTTCCCTCAATTCAAAAAGGTTTTAAGCATAATCTTTCTGCTAATCACGTCAATATTCATAGGCATTGCAGGCTACATGATAATTGAAGGTTATACATTTGTCGAGGCTTTTTACATGACAATGATAACGATTTCCACGGCGGGATTCATGGAGGTGCATCCATTGACAGAGGGCGGTAGAATATTCACGTCGTTCCTTTTGATTACCGCCATCGGATTATTCTTTTACGGAGCAACGACGATAACGGCATTCATAATCGAAGGCGAATTTAGAAACTTCTTTAAAAATTATAACGTGAACAAGAAAATCAGAGAACTTAAGGGACACGTAATCGTCTGCGGTTACGGGAGAAACGGCAAGCAGGTCTGTCTCGAACTCGAGGACGATAAACAGCCGTTTCTCGTGATAGAGAAAAGAGAGCACATAATAGAAGATTTGAAAACGAATCCCGCGCTGTTGTTCATCGAAGGCGATGCGACCGAAGAGGAAACACTTATCGAGGCGGGAATAAAGAAGGCTAAGGCAATTATAACGACGCTTCCCGAGGACCCGGAGAATTTATACGTCGTTCTGTCATCAAGAGAATTGAATCCAGACATAACGATAATCAGCCGCTCATCAAACGAAAGTTCCGTTAACAAACTTAAACGCGCGGGAGCCAACAACATAATAATGCCCGAGAAACTAGGCGGAGCGCACATGGCGGCTCTCGTAATGAAACCCGATATAATGGAGTTCATCGCGCAGTTGACGGGACAGGATTCGGATATAAGTCTCACATTCGAAGAACTCGCTCTCAACGAACTATCAGACGACTATGTTGGTAAAACGATTAAAGACCTTGACATCAGGTATAAAACGGGCGCGAATATTATCGGTCTGAAACATCCTGACGGCAAGTACACTATAAATCCCCTTCCCGATATGGTCATCGGCGCAAACACAAAATTAATCGTTCTCGGCAACAGGCAGCAGATTTCCGATATGAGAAAACTGCTGGAAGAGTTGTAAATTCAAATCACATTCTTAGTACGCAGCCATTTCTTCGCAAGCCGAAAGTATCCATCCGTCCTGAGGCAGCGCCGCCTTTTCGAGATTCGGATGGAATGGCACGTGAACGTTAAGCGCAGCGATTCTTCTCACGGGAGCATCAAGAAACTCAAACGCGTTTTCAGAAATCTGCGCCGCTATTTCGGCTCCGAATCCCATGAACTTCGAGTCTTCGTAGAAAACAATCGCCTTGCCGGTTTTCTTAACGGAATTTAAAACCGTTTCAATATCAAAAGGAACAATCGTTCGCAGGTCAATGACTTCGACTCCGACTCCCTTCTTTTCCATTTCCCTTGACGCCCTGAGAGCCTTTTCGACCATAGCTCCGTACGTAACGATTGTAATGTCGTTGCCTTCCCTTCTTATGGCGGCTTTACCGAAAGGCAGATAATAATCCGCGTCTGGTTCCGGCGACTTCGCGAAGCCCTGCCTGTAAAGGAACTTGTGCTCGAGAAAAAGAACCGGGTCATTCAGGTTGCAGGCGGTTTTCAGAAGCCCTTTCGCGTCAGCAGCGTTCGAAGGATACGCTATGTACATCCCGTGGCATTTCGCGAACAGCGCCTCAATGTTTTGCGAATGGTAGTGTCCGCCGCCGATGTATCCCCCGCAAGCGGCTCTGATTACGACGGGACAGGTGAATTGATTGTTCGACCTGTACCTGTACATCACGAGTTCGTCTCTAATCTGCATCATCGCGGGAAAAATATAATCCGCGAACTGGATTTCCACTACGGGTTTTATTCCTGTAATTGCCGCTCCTATCGCCGTACCTACAATCGATGCTTCGGCAAGGGGCGAATTGAATACCCTGTCCTCACCGAACTTCGTCGATAATCCTTTTGTCGCCGTGAAAACCCCTCCCTTACCGTCGGCAATGTCCTCGCCGTAAATAATCATGTTGTGATTCTTTTCCATCTCCTCGTGAAGCGCGTGATTAACCGCGTCAACCATCACAATAGGCTCGCCCGACGGTTTTGTTTTTTCGTACTCGATTACATTCTGCTCATCTTCGGGACAGTACATATACAATTCGACTGTTGATGGCTCAGGGCTCGGCTGCTTGAAAACCTCGTCCGAAACGCGCAGTATTTCATCGAATATGTTTTTTCTTATCTCCTCAATTTTTTCCCTCGTCATAATATTCGTATCATCGAGCAGATTTTCCAACTTTTCTATCGGGTCCTTTTTCAGGTCTTCGTCGAGCGATTCCCTGCTTCTGTATTTTTCCTGAGCGTCGGATGCTGAATGCGAGCGAAGCCTCACGACATCGGCGTAAATTAAAGCGGGACCCTTGCCTTCTCGCGCGAGTTTCACCGCCTCTTTCGCGGCTGCGTAACTTTCAAGGAAATCCGTTCCGTCGATGTGAAATTTATTCAGACCTTCGAACCCTGAACACGCTTTATAAATCGAGCCGCCCGCCGCCTGGTCTTCAACGGGAACTGAAATCGCGTATTTATTATTCTGTATCAGGAATATGACAGGAAGTTTTTTTCTTGTCGCCCAGTTAACCGCTTCAAAGTACTCGCCTTCCGATGTAGAGCCTTCTCCTCCCGCGACATAGACGACTTCGTCCGTATTCCGCAGCACGCAGCTCATTGCCGTGCCAACTGCCTGAAGGTATTGAGAGCCGGTCGGAGATGATGCCGTCGGCATTCTGAGATCCTTGCTTCCGAGGTGAGTCGCCATCTGCCTTCCGCCCGTGAACGGGTCCGTGGCTTTTCCCATCGCGTGCTGAAAAATATTTTCGGGAGTCACGCCGAGAGCGAGGGCGAGAGCGTCGTCGCGGTAATATGTATAGAACCAGTCTTTACCAGGTTTCATTGCCATTGCCGCCGCTACCTGAACCGCCTCGTGACCCGAGCCGGAGATAAGAAAAGCCGCTTTGCCTTGTTTTATAAGGGTTTCAACCCTGTCGTCAATCAGCCTTGACGTAAGCATCGCTTTATAAGCGTCGAGCATCTGGATTTCCGAAAGCCCGTAAAAATTTTCCCTGTCCTTCGAATTGCTGTTCTTCTTTGCCATTATTTATTTTTTATCCTTTTTAAATTGAATCGTCCTGTATTCTTCGAAATATTTCTTCGCGTCGCTGCGCTTGTATTTTCCCGTCGACGTCACGGGAATGCTGTCAGTAAATATAACTACCTTGGGAATTTTATTGTAAGATAAATGCCGTTCGCAGTGTTTAATTATTTCCTGTTCAATCTTTTTTTTGTCTGCACTTTTGAAATCCTCCATAAGAGTCACGAGCGCGCCAACCTCCTCGCCGTACCATTCGTTTTCGAAACCCACTGAAATTCCCGATTTAACGAAATCGATACCTGAAATCACTTCGTCGATTTCGAGCGGAGAGATATTCACGCCGCCTCTGATTATTAATTCCTTAATCCTGCCTGTGATGAAAAAATATTTATTGCCTGTTTCGTCTGTAATGAAAAATCCTTCGTCTCCGCTTCTGAACCAGTTATGAGTAAAAGCGTTTTCATTCGCTGCGTCGTTATCGAAATAATATTTCATCACGTTGTGTCCTCTGATTACGATTTCCCCTTTTTCACCTTCAGGCAGTGAAACTCCCTCAGGGCTGTGTATTTCCATTTCGTTGCATTTAAGCGGTATGCCGATTGACGGAAAACCGTATTCATTCTGCCATCTGCCGTGCTCATCTTCCGACAAATCAACAGGTATGAAGCAAGAATAGCAGGTCGTTTCCGACAGACCGTAACCATGTACGACCCGAAGTCCGAATTGCGCTTCAAATCCCCTCGCGAGTTCGCTCGTAAGCGGACCCGCGCCGCATATAAAGTGGCTGAATTTGTCAAGTCCTGAAATCTTCCGGTTTTCGTAAGCGTGCATTAGAAATCTCAAAAGTGTCGGTACGACACTGACTATCTTCACGCTGTTCTCCTCCAGCAAATCGAAAAAATTGTCAGCGTGGAATTTATCGTTAAGGACTACAGAGCCGCCGTAATACATAGGAGTAACAAGTGTGACAACAGTCCCGTTTACGTGATGAATCGGTAGTACGCACATCATCATATCATTACGTTTCAGGTGATGCCATTCGGAAATGAAATGAGCGTCACAAAGAAGATTGTACTGATAAAGAACAACTCCTTTGGGATTTCCCGTCGTTCCCGATGTATATACTATCATCGCGTCTGTGAATTCGTTGATTTTGTAATCAACCGCGGGTGAGGCATCCGCTTCCCCGATTTTAATATTATCAAAACTTATCGTCTCAATTTCGAGTCTTCCGCTAACCTCATTAACAGTTTCAGCATATTCCTTCCTTGTAAACAGCAGACGTGAGGCTGAGTTTTTCAGAATGAACTCAATCCGTTCCGGGCTCTCTGATGCATTCAACGGAACGACAGCAGCGCCGATATTCCACGCCGCGAAATAAAGAATCGCCGTATCCGAATGGTTGTGTGAGTAAACGGCAATCCTGTCCTCTTTTCTAATTCCTTTTTCAAGCAGATAGCCTGACAGAAACCAGACTTTCTTAATGAACGTCTCATAACTGTAATCGGTATATTTCCCGTCAGAAAAATATCTCAGGAATAAATCCCTGCCGCTTCTTTGCAGTCTGACTGTCAGAAGTTCGTTAATGTTTACGCAGGGTACATAAGAATTCCCGTCCGTATTATAAGAAAGATAATGAGCATTGCATATTTTTTCCTTAAGTTCCTGATTCATGTAATTTAAGTATGGAATAAGTCGATTAATAATAATATTTTAACAATAATACTGAAGAAAAAATTCTTAATATCGGCAATCGACACAAAATAATATTCTCGGTATTGCGGGCTGGTTTTCTCGTTGCCGCTTTCGCGTTAATTTCATCCTGCGCCGTAAGGAATAAAACCGGAGATAATGTTTTCAGCATTAACTTTCCCCTTGGTCTTGAGACTCTCGAGCCTGTAATGTCAAACTCGCCGCAAACAATCTGGGTTCTTACAAACGTGATGGAAGGACTTGTATCCTATAATAAAAGCAACGAAATAATTCCTCAGACAGCGAAGAAGTGGAGTATTTCCAATGACGGTCTGACTTATACTTTCACGATTGACACGAGAATTAAATACCACGACGACCCGTGTTTTCCGGACGGCAAAGGCAGAACAATAACGGCAAAAGATTTCAAATACTGTCTCGAGCGTGTGAACGACCCGTCAACAAAGACGCGCGGGCTATGGGTTTTCAGGGATAAAATAAAAGGAGCAAGAGAATTTTACGAATACAAAGCGGGCAAGAGCGGAAAAGAAGTCAAAGAAATATCGGGACTCAGAGCGCCGAACGATTCAACGCTTGTTATAGAACTTTACGAGCCCTTCGCGCCGTTCCTGAGTTTGCTGACAATGACATACGGCTATGTATATCCCGAAGAAGCGGTAAATTATTATAAGGATAAATTTTACGCTCACCCTGTCGGGACCGGACCTTTTAAATTTAAAAGTTGGGAACTGGACAAACTGTTGACGCTCGAGAAGAACACGAACTATTATGAAAAAGATTCAGCGGGAAACCCGCTTCCCTATCTGGATAAAATTGAAATCGGGTTCACAAAATCTTCAGAGACAGAGTTTCTGGATTTTCTCAACGGCAAGTATGATTATCACGAGCCTTCGGCGGAGATAGTTGACGCATTAACCGACGAGAACGGTAATCTCGTAAAGCCCGGTGAAAAAGATTATTATCTAATCAAGCAGCCCTGGCTGAATACTGTTTATCTGATTATGGTTCAGAATACATCATTGCCCGCGGGAAAGACAAGCCCGTTCACGGGAAATAGAAAACTGCGGCAGGCGATAAATTACGCGATAGACAAAGAGAAGATTGTAAAATTCGTTTTGAAGAACAGGGGCTCCGCCGCTAACAACGGTCCCCTGCCTGCAGGGATGCCGGGATTCGACACATCCGTGAAAGGATATCGTTATGACGTGAACAAGGCGAAGACGCTGCTTGAAGAAGCGGGATATCCGGGAGGAAAAGGACTCGACCTTACTCTCGTAATTTCAAACGACGAACTTCAGAAAAATATTTCAATAGCCATTCAGGAACAACTAAAGGACATAGGTGTTGACCTGAAACTCGAACAGGTTCTTCAGGCAACTCTTAACACGAAGCAGCAGGACGGCGAATACGCTTTTACGCGAGGTAACTGGGGCGCGGATTATTTTGACCCGGAGAACTTCATGGCTCTTTTTTATTCGAAGAACATTATTCCTTTCGGACCGAACAAGACAGGTTACTCCAATACTGAAATCGACATGCTTTATGATAAGTCAATCCTTGTAACGAATTTCGACGAGAGAAAGAAGATTTATAATGAGATGGAAAGGATTGTAATTGACGACGCGGCGTGGATTTATCTTTATTACAATCAAAGAATATACCTTATCAGGAACAACGTCAAAGGATTTTTTCTCGACGGGCTAAATAACATAGTACTTAAATATACATCAAAGCAAAAACAATGAATTCGATTATTATAAAGGTCCTATTTTTTCTTTCGTTTCCGCTTGCAGTATTATTTTCAAATAGAGCGGAAGCGCAGAACGAAACTCCTCATTTCTACTTCTGCGAAAGTTATAAGGACGGAAGGGAAATCAACGTCAGCAACACATTTTCGACAGGTTACCTGACGGCTATTCTTGATATCAGGCATTTGGAGACGACAATCGGCGAAAGCACGCTGGCGCTTGAAATAACCATGATAGCGGATGACAAAGGATTTTATGATGTCGAACAGGTTCTTGACTTAATCTCTTTCGCGGTCGACCCTAATTGGGATTATATCTACTTCACGGAAGAAAGCAGGCTTAAATTTGACAAACCGGGAGTTTACAGAGTGATGGTGTTAAAGGAGCCGAACACTCAGATCGCGGGCGGTCTTTTAAAAATAACATCGAAAAAATAATTTATCATGAAAACATCCGTTTTGATTTTTCTCGTGTTTTTTTCCTGTAACATTGTTTTTTCTCAGGTTTCCGGCGCTGATTTTACAGCGAAAAAATATTCAGGAATTACCGTAGGGTTCGGGCTGGGGATGTTTTCTCCAATGGGGACAATGAAAGACGATTACAATCCCCAGGTAACGTTCGACTTGAACGGAGATTACAATTTATGCAGAAATGCAACAGTAGGAATTGACATGCTCTATTCAACCTTGATTGCCGCTGATCAGGGACAGCCGCGACACGCTACGGATTTGTATTATGTTAACCCGAATTTCAAATATAAATTCTGGTTGGCGGGTGATGAAGCCGCTTTTTATCTTCAGGCAGGTCCGGGATTTTACGGGACACAGTCTCTTGATTATTCCTATAACGTATACGGCTATGAAATCCGATATTACAACTCAAATAAAATAAAACCCGGGGTTCATGCCGGCGGAGGGTTTGACCTGTGTCTCGGAAAAATCGTCAGCCTGAATATGAATGTGCTCATTCACAATTATTATGACACTGACAATAAGAGCAGACCGATGCAGTTCGTTACAGGTCAGATAGGATTGAAATTCAAGGTGATGTAAGAAATTCGCATTTTAAATACTAACAATACAAATATATGGTAAGAAATATAGTTATTTCATGTATTTTGTTTTTTGCAACTACTGCTTTGAACGCGCAGGAGACAGAAAACATATTCACGGACAGACCTGACCAGACGGAATCACCGATGATCTTGTATAAGGGTTTCGTTCAGTTTGAATCGGGTGTAAAGTACACAAAGTTTCAGCGTGATACGCCGGACGAATCGGATTATTCAGCCGCCCTGCCCGAATTTATGATTCGTTACGGCGTGATTAAAAACCTTGAACTGAGACTGAATCTGGAATATACTCATGAGAAAATAAACGTGTCCGGCTTTAACACTTTCGGTTCAGAGATTGTTTTCCGGAAAGAAAATTATAACGGTTTTCAGCCGCCCGAACTAAGCCTCAAATACAGATTATTCGACGGGAAGAATTTTCTGCCAATGACTTCACTCCTATTATCGGCATCAATTCCTAAAATTGGCGCGGAAAGATACAGACAGAATCATTTCAATCCCGGACTGGCGCTGCTTATGCAGAATGAACTATCGGATATATTTGACGTCGGGTATAATCTGGGAATAGACTGGAATACAGACGGGAAAACAAAAACGGGCTATTACACCTTATCACTGGGTTACTGCCCGACAAATACTTCATCGGTTTTCATAGAGTCATTTACGTATTATTCGAAAGACGCCGACCCTGATTACAACATCGATTTCGGATTATCATTCTTAATAGAAAAGAACATACAGGCGGATTTTTATGCAGGCTCGCAACTTAAGACAAAGCCCGCTATTTTCTTTGGCGCAGGATTTTCGGTAAGACTGCCGAATTAAAGAGCAGAAGATAGGAGTTAGGAGTTAGGGGAAAGTAAATAATTCAGTTTTTATTAGTCCTCCCCCGCGGCTGAAGCCGCACTCCCTCCAAAGGGGGACACAAAAAATTAATAATTACCAATTGATAATCAGACGCGCAGCGTCATCGATGCGTGCGAATTCGGGGTCTCGTAAATTTTTACAGTTACCTGTTCTATGTTATTGAATTTCTTTTTCCTGAATTCCTTTACAACCCTGCGGGTTATTTCTTCACAGATATTCTCAACAGTAGCGAGATAATTCGAGACAACCATTTTCATTTTATTCTTCTTCAGGAAATCCAGAACTTTTTTATCCTTTGAATACACGAGAAATGCGTGGTCGAGTTTTTCGAGTATTGGTTTAACGATTAGTCCGAGGTCGTAGAAATCGATTATCATACCGTTTGGCATCACTTCTCCCTCAATCTCCACAATCATATAATATGAATGTCCGTGAATGTTCTTGCATAGTCCCGGGTGATTCGGAAGGCGGTGTCCCATCTCCCATCTGAATTCTTTTGCTATCTTCATTAAATTATAATTTCCACAAATATATTCATCCTGAATTTCGATTACCATTCAAAACAACGTGTATTTCGAGGCAGCCGTAATTAATTGAAGGTTGCCGTAATTAATTAAGTCTTGATTTTCCCGTATGATATGAATAAAATTGTAAAACTAATTTCCCCGACTATGAAAAAAGCAATTACAACAATTTTTCTTTTCTTACTATTCAGCACGATTATCTCCGCGCAAGTTACTTTTACTGATGTCTCTGTCACGCTCGGAGTTAACAATAACGGAGCGGCGCAAGGATGTATATTCATAGACGTGAACAACGACGGATATCTTGACATATACGTCCTTAACAACAATACGCCGAATAAACTGTACATAAACACGAACGGAACGACGTTTACCGAATCGTCGTCATCCTGGGGTCTGGCAAGTTCATTCCCGGGCAGAGGAACTTCCTTTGCCGATTACAACAACGATGGTTATACGGACATCGTCGTCGGGAACTGGCAAACGGCGATAGTGTTGTACAAGAATCTCGGCACGTCATTCATTGACGACGCGACTAATTCAGGAGTGAATCTAATGTCCTGGGGCGGCTCGTCCAACTGGATAGACTACAACAAAGACGGCAAGATTGATTTCGCGTTCGGCAACGACGGAGTGCCCTACCATTACAACTATTTTTTCAAGAATCTTGACCTGACGCATTTTACAAACGTCGCTTATCCCTCGGGTCTTACGGACAGTCTTTCGACGCTTACTGTTTCATCCGCGGATTATGACAACGACGGCGATATGGACCTGTTCTTCGGCTCGCAGACGACACAGCCTGCAGTCGGTACGGGAGTTCTTTACCGAAACAACGGCGACAGTTCTTTTACAGATGTCACAGCAGCATCAGGATTAGTAACATTCAACTACACCTGGGGTTCCGCCTGGGGCGACTATAACAACGACGGATACATGGATATCGCTCTGGCGAGTTCGAACTTCAGTTCTCAGGTTTACAGAAACAACGGCAACGGAACTTTCACGGAAGTAACCGACAGCCTCGGAATATCCGACTGCGCATCGGCGTATTCCTGCGGCTGGGCTGACGTGGACAATGACGGCGATCTTGACCTTTATTTCGCGAGAGGACAAAACACATCTGATAAATTATACAGAAACGACGGATACATTTTCTCGAATATCGCGACAACAGCGGGTACCGGTGACACGAGACATTCAAGTTGCATTACAATGGGTGATTACAACAACGACGGGTTTCTTGACATTTACCTGAACAATAACGGTTACGAAAACCGCTTGTACAAGAATAATCACGAAACAAACTACAACTGGTTCATACTTAAACTGCAGGGCACAACCACGAACCGCTCGGCAATCGGCTCAAGGGTTATAGTGAAGACAGGTCCCACGACGCAGATTCGCGAAGTTGAAGGCGGCTCGGGAGGGAAAGGAATGAATTCGCTCCCGATCGAATTCGGCCTTAAACAATCGACAATTATTGACTCCGTAATCGTGAGATGGCAGAGCGGACTTGTACAAAGATTCGCGAATATTCCCGTCAACCAGAATCTTACTCTTATCGAAGGCGGTACGATAGGCATCAACAGCATCGGGGAAATACTTCCTGATAATTTTTCACTTTATCAGAATTATCCCAATCCTTTCAATCCTTCGACCACGATTAGGTTTGAAGTGCCGAAAAGTTCATTCGTAAACATAACCGTTTACGATATTATGGGAAGAGAAATAAAGCAATTGGTAAACGGTACAAAAAACGCGGGCAATTACGAAGTTAACTTTGACGGAAGCAATCTGACAAGCGGCGTGTATTTTTACAAGATGACAGCGGGTGATTTTTCGGAAACGAAAAAACTTGCGCTGGTGAAGTAAGGAGAAAATTATTTTAACAAAAAACCCGCCTAAGGCGGGTTTTTTTATGGATTTCCGCTTTCGCGGGAACGACAAAAATATTATCTCAACTTTATTCTTGCATCAAGTATTCTCGATTTTTTACAGTTCGGCGAGAATACGAACGGATTCAAGTCAATTTCCATAAATTCGGGAAAATCGGTTACCAATTGCGAAAGTTTAAGAATATTCTCTTCTATGAATTCAATGTCAACCGATTTCTTTCCCCTTACGCCTTTCAGTATTTCAAAACTCTTGATTGCGCGTACGACGGATTTCGCGTCAGCATTTGTCAGAGGAGCAATTTTGAATTTAACGTCCTTGAACACTTCGACAAAAATTCCGCCGAGCCCGAACATAAGCAGATGACCCGCTTTCGAGTCTTTCACGGCGCCGAGAATTGTTTCGATTCCGTCCTCGATTTTCGCGAACGGCTGGAGTATGAAACCCTCGAGTTTCGTATCGAGGTTCTTATCTTTCAGACCGGCGATAATCCTGCATTCGGCGTTTATCAATTCTTCCTCGTCCTTAATATTCAGAGCGACTCCGCCGACATCCGATTTATGAACGAGTTCTCTGCCGAATACCTTAGCGACAACGGGAAAACCAATTTTATTCGCGTCGTAAACAGACTGCTGAACATTTTTCGAGATTCGTGTCTCGATAATGGGCATCCTATAATGGTTCAATATGTCGTAAACATCGTTAAAGTCGAGATAGCATCCGTCCTGTTTGTATTTCCCGATAATGCCTCTGACGCCTTTCGTGTTTACGCTGAACTTCTTAATTTTCCCATCAGGACTTTCTCTGCGGATTTTATACCTGTACATTTCGGATATAGCCCAGGCTGCTTTTTCAGGACTGTTGAAGAGCGGCGGATGTACGGGCATCTGTTTCGCGACTTCCGCGATGATTTCATCCTGAGACATCACGACGACTATGGCGCACTTGCCGCTTTGATTAGCCGCCTCGCAAATATATTTTGTGATTTCGACGGTATCGAACATCAACGGAGGTCCGAGTATCAGAATCCCCGCGTCAACGTTATCATCGGAGAGAATAATTTCTGCCGCCTTTTTATAAACTTCCGCTGTCGCAGGCGGAAGCAGGTCAACGGGATTCTGCACGGACGCTTCCGGGACTACTATTTCCTTCAGTTTTTTCTGAGTTTCCCCGGATAGTTCTGCGATTTCGAGACCGCAGTTAGCAGCTTCGTCAACCGTCAGAATCGCGGGACCTCCCGCATTCGTGAGTACCGCGACGCGCTTGCCCGACGGCAGTTTCGCCCTGTCGAACGCTTTCGCGAGATTGAACATATCTTCGACCGAATTCACTCTTATAACTCCCGATTGCTCGAAAAGAGTTTCCGCGACGGTATCGGCGCTCGCGAGCGCGCCCGTGTGCGACGACGCGGCTTTCATTCCCGCCGATGTCTTTGCCGCCTTAATCGCGATAACCGGTTTCTTCTTAGTTACGTCCTTGCATATTTCAAGAAACTTCTTCGGGTCGCTGAAAGATTCAAGATAAGCGGTTATAACGTTCACGTCAGGATTTTCCTTCCAGTATTCTATCGTTTCATTCTCCGAAATATCAGCCTTATTGCCTATGCTGAGGAATTGAGAAAAACCGATGTCGTATTTTTCGATTATCTTCAGTACCGACGCGCCCAACGCGCCGCTCTGCGATACGAATCCGATTCCGCCCGCTACGGGAGTGCCTTTTATGAAAGTCCCGTTCATCAGCACGTCTTTCTTAGTATTTATAATGCCCATGCAGTTCGGGCCTACAAGATTCATCCTGTATTTCTTTATCTTCTTCATCAGTTCCTGTTCGAGCGTTACGCCCTCTTCGCCTACTTCCCTGAAACCCGCGGTTATGACGATTACCGCTTTAACTTTCTTTTTTTGACAGTCGTCAATAGCAGTGAGAACGAGATGTTTACCGAGCATAATCACCGCAAGGTCAACGTCGTCTTTAATTTCAGTAAGTGACTTGTATGATTTAATGCTGTGAATCGCGTCCGCTTTCGGGTTAACGGGAAACAACTTGCCGTTATATCCGAATTTCATCAGATTGCCGAGAAGTTCGTATCCAAGCGTGCCGGGTTTCGAAGACGCTCCGATTACGGCAATTGATTTCGGATAGAAGAATTTATTCAAATCGTTCATCATATATAATTTAAATTTATTCCAATGACTTTACAACTTCAACGAGAGAACTTCTCGGGTCAACCTCGACGGAGAATCCTCTCTTTTCAAAGACCGATATCATTCTTTTATTGTCTGACGTCGTCTGCGCGACAATTTTCTTAAGACCCCACTTCTTCGCGATTTCGAAGCAGTAATCCGTGAGCATTCCGCCGAGGTCCTTATTTTGCCACGCGTCCGTTATCAATATCGCGTACTCGACAGTTTCGTGGTCGGGGTCGGCAATAAGCCTGCCGACACCAATAAGTTTCTTCGAATCGCCTTCACCGAGTTCCGCGACAATCGCGATTTCCCTGTCGTAGTCTATGTAGCAGTATCTCGCCGCGACTTCGTGCGATGCCCACTGGAAGAAATACCTGAACCTCGAGTAAATGGATTCCTTCGAACAACTCGCGAGCATATCTATCCACATCGGTTCGTCTTCGGGCTTTATCGGCCTGAACATCACGTTAGTTCCGTCCTGAAGTTCGATTTTCTTCACTAACTCTTCTGGATACGGTCTGATTGCAAGATGGCTGTAGGCTTTAGCGGTATCGGGCTTGATGCTCTTATCCACAACCACTCTAGCGTCAAGAGCGACGGTTCCCGACGCAGAAACGAGAAGCGGATTGATGTCGAGTTCGGTGATTTCGGGATAATCGGCAGCAAGATAAGATAGCCGTATAAGTGTTTCCACGAGTTTATCTATATTCGCCGGAGTGCTTCCCCTGTAACCTTTGAGCAGCGGAAAAATTTTGAGCGACTCAAGCATTCTGTAAGCCAGACTTTCATTCAACGGAGGAAAGCCTATCGAGCGGTCCTTGAAAAGTTCAGCCCCTGTTCCGCCCATTCCCGCAAGAATAACCGTGCCGAAAGTCTCGTCCTTTTTAATGCCGAGAATCATTTCGACGGAATCTTTTTGTTTTATCATAGGCTGAACCGTGACTCCGTTAATTCTTGCCGAAGGCATTTTTTCCTTAACGACGTTCATCATCCTGTTATAGGATAATTTCAGCAAATCGGAGTCTTCGATATTAAGGACCACTCCGCCGACATCTGTCTTGTGAGTGATGTCGTCGGAATCAATTTTAATCACGACGGGATAACCCATTTTATCCGCGAGCCTGACGGCGTCGTCGGCAGTCTTCGCTTTTCTCGGTTTCGCGGTCATAATTCCGTAAGTTTCGAGAACGGACTTTGACAAGTCTTCCGAAAGAATATTCGTTGTTTCGGGAATCAGTTTGTCAAAACTTCGTCTCAATTTCATTCTATCGGGCGAGAAATTTACGTTGATGTCTTCGGGTGTTTCGTAAAGTGTAACGAGGTTTCTCGAATAAGCGACCAGAGACATGAACGCGCGAACCGCCTGTTCGGGCGTTGAATAAACGGGCACACCGTTGTCATTCAGAATTCTCACGCCTTCCCTCATTTTCTCGCCTCCGAGGTATGCTGCTAACAAAGGCTTTTTGTTATCAGCGGATATCTTTGTAAGTTCGAGCGCCGTAGCCGTAGGATTTGTCATTGCCTGCGGAGTAAGAATTACGAGCACGGCGTCAATTTCCTTATCCTCAATCATTATCTGTACTGCTTTCCCTATGCGTTTGGAGTTAGCGTCACCGAGAACGTCAACGGGATTCCCTTTCGACCAATATTCGGGAAGGCTCGCATTCAGTTTAGAGAAAGTCTCTTCGCTTAGTTCCGCCAGCATTCCGTTTTCGGCGATTAACGCGTCTGTCGCCATTACTCCGGGACCGCCCGCGTTTGTAACAATGCCGAGACGCGGACCCTTCGGAATCTTGTTCCTGCTTATTAATTCGACAACGTCGAAAATATCCCCGATATCGAAAACACGCGCCACGCCCATTCTCCTGAAAGCCGCGTCGTAAATCGCGTCTTCGGCGGCCATCGCGCCTGTATGCGATGCGGCGACCTTCGCGGATTCCGGAAATCTGCCTGCTTTATAAGCGACTATCGGCTTCGAACGAGCGAACGACCTCGCGGCGGTCATAAATTTCCTCGCCTGCGTAACAGATTCAATATAAAGTATTATTGATTTTGTCTTATCGTCTTCACCTATAAAATCTATGAGGTCCGAATAATCGATGTCAATCGCATTACCTATAGAGACGAAATACGAGAATCCGATTTTCTTCTCGATTGCCCAGTCAAGCACTGACGTGCAGAGCGCGCCTGACTGGGAAATGAATGCGATGTTACCCGTCTTTGGCATTCCTGCGGAAAAACTCGCATTGAGATTTATTCCCGGAACAATCATTCCGAGACAGTTCGGTCCGAGGATTCTCATTCCGCTGTATTTTTTCAGGCAGGATTTGATTTCGTTTTCGAGTTTCTTTCCTGTTTCGCCCGCTTCTTTAAAACCGGCTGATATGACGATAATATTTTTGATACCTGTCTTACCGCATTCGTCAATTGTAGAAGGCACCTGCGACGCCGCCGTGCAAATAATCGCAAGGTCGGGAACTTTCGGCAGCGACCTCAGGTCGGGATAACACGGTATTCCCATCACCGCCTCGCTCGACGGATTAATCGGGTAAACAACGCCCTTGAAACCGCTTCCAACGAGATTAGTAAGCACCTTGCCGCTCACGCTGTTCGGATTTATCGAAACGCCTATTAATGCAATTCTTCGCGGGTTGAAAAAACTATCTAACTTTAAGCCACTCATTACGGGATATGAATTATTTCGGTAATACATAAAAATAATTCTTACGATTTGCAAAAGAAATGGAATAAAAT
>DATMXZ010000220.1:0-3977 GCA_035561235.1 Ignavibacteria bacterium | reverse complement strand
GGATTTAACTCATTCAAAAATCGTTTGTCCGCAATGCGCGGGTGAGAACGACATACCGCCCGACGGCAGGTTCCTTGAATGCCAGTTTTGCGGTTCGGCGATATACATTGACAAGAGCAAGGTTGTTAACCGGTTCGTAATCGCTTCGAATTTCAGCGAGGAGCAGGCGGAAGGTAATCTGCGGCGCTGGATGGCGGGAAATTTTCAGGTAAAGGATCTCGATAAACTCTCGGTAATTTCGGCGAAGTATTTCTATTATTTCCCGTTGTGGTATTTTAAATCGAATGCAAGCGGGGCTGATAAGATCTATCTGCAGCCCGCCACATCGACTTCTGTTTCCGAAATCAAGAACGCACAGATTCCCGCGGGAAGCATGAAGCCTTACAACAAGAAAGAGTTTGACGCGAATCAGTTTGTTAATCCCGACGTGCTTTACGATTCAGCGAAAAACTGGCTTGAACAGACAGGAGTGTCGAAGGAAAGCATCACGGAATCAAGTCTTGTGCACATTCCTTTTTATCAGTTCTACTATACATTCGGCGGGAAACAGTACACTGCAATGGTTGAGGCTTCGTCGGGAATGGTTTACGCGAACATCTGGCCCGCGAAGAGCGAAGTTCCTTTCAGGATGCTTTTTGGTCTGAGTGTGGTTACCTTTCTTGCGGTGAGCATAATATCATTCGCGATAGGTTTCGCGATAGGCGGAAGGGAATACAATCCTCTGCTGCTGGGCGAGATAATTAAAGTGTTCGGTTACGGCGCGGCATCGGTGCCGCTAATAATACTGGCATATTTTGTAGCAAAAAAAGTTTAGAAAAATGGAAGAAACAATAACCCAACAGGCGATACGCCTGAAAAAAGAAAAAGTAATTAAAGGTATAACCTGCCCTTCCTGCAACGGTGAACTGGATTTAGCGGAGGGCGTGAGAACTCTCAACTGCAAGTTCTGCGGAACACTGCTCGTCACGAAAGACACATCCGGTTCGATGAGGTTTTACGTGCCGAGAAAGTTAAAAAGGGACGAAGCGATTAACAAGGCGTACAACTGGCTCGGGAGCGGTCTTTCGAAAGCAAAGGGATTGCGGGCGAACTCGAAAGTAACCGAGGCGTATCTCGCTTACATACCTTACTGGCGTGTTTCGGCGGATGCCGTGGGATGGATATTCGGTCAGGAAAAAAAGACGCGGACGTCGGGGAACAGCACTCAGACATATTACGAGGACGTCGAGAGAAGGATAATGACTTCGTTCGACAGGACGTACGCCGCCTGTGAGGTCTCGGAACTCGGGGTGAAGCACGTAAATCTTACAGGCGACGAAATACTGCCCGTGAATACGGACACATTGCAGAGCGACGGAATGTTATTCAATGTCATTTCCTCCGAAAAGGAAGCGTTTGATAGCGCGCTTGAAAGTTTCAAAGCAGAGTCCAGAGCGACAGCAAAGGTTGACAGAATCTCATTCGAACACATAGACCTGATAAGAAAAAGCATATCGATTGTATATTATCCGTTGTGGGTTATAAGGTATTCGTACAAGAACAGGGTTTATCAGGTAGTCGTTGACGGCGAAGACGGAACGATTTGTTACGGCAAGGCGCCCGGAAACAATCTTTACAGGGCGGTTGTCGGAATAATTGGAATGGGATTCGGCATGTTCATGACTACATTATTCGGAGCGTTCATGGCGGCGAAGAGTTCGGCGAAATTCAGTTTCGCGGTATTCATAATTTCATTCATAGTCGGAATCGTGCTGATTCGATGGGCTTACAAGAAATTCAGGTACGGCGGCGAAATTGAGGAAGGCACGGGAATCGGCAAGGACGAGAAGAGCGTGACGCTGTCACAGACGATGAGCAGCGGCACTTCGGGCGAGATGGCGCACATGGCAAAAAACATTGCCGCGTCGGCGGTAGTCGGAGCGGTTCTTGGATCAATTTTTAACAGTGATTAAACTATGTCAGAATTCAAATTAGAAGCAATAAAATGTAAGAACTGCGGAAGCGGTTTAATGGTAGAGATAAACGACTTCGTAACATACTGCACGAACTGCGGAAGTGGTTTCGAGATTGTAAACGGATTGCTGCAGCCAATCGAAGTCAATTTCGCGCAGCCTGCAAGACCCGCGGAAGGCGAGATTGTTTACAAGCCTTTCTGGATACTTAAGACAAACGTGACTATACTCGAACGGACGTCAAGCGGAGGATTCCTGAAAAATCTATTCGGAGGAAACGACGGCGCGGGCGGAGCGATAAAGTTTTACATACCCGCGTTCAGACTGCCTGTTGATAACATGAGGGAAATGGCTTCGGCATTCACGATTAAAGACCCTGTAGCGTCGCCGCAGAAATTCAACGTAAAGGTTACGGGATTCACTTACGGCAGGGAAGACGCGCTGAAGATAGCGGAATTTTTATTGATATCCTTCGAAGCGGAAAAGAGCGACACGATGAAGACTTTCAGGTATGACATCAAGGTCGATTCATACGAAATTCTCGGAATACCGTTTTACAAACTGTCGAACGGGACAATGAGGGACGCGATAATAGGAATGTCGGTATAGACAATCTTCAATCGTCAATTATCAATGTTCAATATTTATAGTCCGAGATTGAATGCTTCGATATTCTTACTTTTTCATACATTCAAAATTCCATTCTCCATTTTCTATTTTCCGTTTTCCAATATATTCGTATTTTAAGGCATGATATGCAGGATATGCGATAAAAATTCGGAGCATTTCGCTGACGCGGAGATACTGTTCAAATACAAAATCAAGTATTACAAATGTCCCGCGTGCGGTTTCGTGCAAACTGAAGAGCCATATTGGCTTGAGGAGGCATACACCGAGGCGATAAACAACAGCGATATCGGGCTGCTGAAGAGAAACGCGGATCTGGTAACGCCGACGAGAAATGTTCTCAAGTTTTTTTTCAAAAGCGATGCGGAGTTTATAGATTTCGGCGCGGGTTACGGAGTATTCGTGAGAATGATGCGCGACGCGGGTTACAAATTTTCCTGGTCGGACAAATACTGTGAAAACGTTTACGCGAAAGGGTTTGAGGCGAACGGAGATACCATTTACGAGGCGCTGACAGCGTACGAGGTATTCGAACATTTACCGAATCCTTCAGACGGGGTTAAGGAAATGCTGAAATATTCCGACAGCATAATGTTCAGCACATTCCTGATTCCTTCAGGCAATCCGAAACCCGGGGAATGGTGGTATTACGCTACCGACCACGGGCAGCACGTTTCACTTTATTCGGGGAAGTCACTCGGTGTTCTCGCGTCGAAGTTCGGTTTGAATTTTTACACGAACGGAAAAAACATACATCTGCTCACGAAGAAAAAAATATCGGGATTCCTGTTCAAACTCCTAACCGCTCCTTACGCGGACAAATTCTTCGCGCCGTTGTCGAAGAAGAAATCGCTTCTTGATTCTGATTATCTGCTGGTTTTGAAGAAGGCTGGGAAGTAAGATATTTTAATATACTTTATTTCACTCCGTAAATATTCAAGTCTCTTATTCTCAGGCTGAAAAATTGTCCTGTACACACGCTTGAATACAATTTCATTCTCAGATAAAATTTCTTCCTGCCTTCGGGCAAATCAAACGAGCGCGCGGAAGCGCTGTTAATTTCTTCCTTTCCGTTCAACTTAACGAGGTAAGACGCGGTGTCAGCGTTAAAGAAGAACAACGATATCTCGGACAGGTCGCCGTCAGTCAGAGAATTCATTTCGAGTTTTCCGCTTTTATAACCGCTAAAGTCGAGTGTGTCAATAATAAAATTCCGCACGAGATACGTCGAGCAGGTACCGACAAGCGAGTCTACGAGTCCTGGTTTTGAGTAAACAAGCGTGCCGGTTTCAGGGCTTTGTATATTATCGGAACAGGACGTGACGTTGAGCGAAAGAATAAATAGTAAAAACAGGACAATGTATGACGGATTTAATGTCTTCATAATATAATAAACTC
>DATMXZ010000219.1:0-5067 GCA_035561235.1 Ignavibacteria bacterium | reverse complement strand
GGATATGCTTAATTTTGTATGGTAGAAAAAATAAAAAGAAAAAAATGAAAAATCTCATAAAAAAAATATTCGGACGCGGCGGAAATCAGACCGGGACACAGCAAAAGAACTATTCGGGTTCGAGCGGTTATCTCGGTTTAAATTATCTGAGGTCATACGATAATTACAAGTCGTATGCATACGCCTGCATCAATACGAGAGCGGAGAACGTTTCGAAAGCCAAAATAATTCTGTATAAAATTTCGGACGAGGGAAAAATAAACAAGGAACTCAGGAAGCATCCGTTTCTCGAAATTGCAAGAAATCCGAACCGGCGCGGACACGCATTCAAAGAACTGCTTCACAAAATATCTTCCTCTCTCGACCTATACGGGAACGCGTATCTTTACATCCACCGGTTCAGCAACGGCAAGCCCGCCGGTTTTTATCATCTTCCGTCAAAGTCGGTGAGAATAAAACTTAACGCCGACATGTCGCAGATTGACAAGTACGTTTATTTCAACGGGCGGACGAACATAGAATACGATAAGAAGGACGTTCTGCATTTTCTCGTTCCCGACCCGGACAACAGTTTCACGGGAAAATCCATAATATCAGGGTTCAACTTCACGCAGGAGATTGATTTTCTTCAGAACCTGTACCAGAGAAATTTTTACAAGAACGACGCGGCTGTAGGAATGCTTCTCGAATCTGAAAAGACGCTGACCGACAGCGTATTCGAGCGGCTGAAGAATGAATTCCGCGACCAGTACGAAGGGGCAGAGAACGCGGGCAAAACAATCATACTCGAAGGCGGAATAAAGGCTAAGCCGTATCAGGCATTCCCCAAGGACGTGGAAATTCTTCCATCGCGGAAAATGGTAAGGGACGAAATTCTCGCGATGTTCCGTGTGCCCAAGATAATCCTCGGCGTTGCGGAAGAGGTTAACCGCGCGACGGCGAGAGAAGCGATGAAGATATTCAACGATTACGTAATAAAGCCATTCGCGAAAATCTGCATCGAGTCGAAGTTCAACATATTCCTTAAAGAGAACTATCCCGGAGAAGACCTTCAGATGGTGATGGAATACGAATTCGAGATCGACCGTGAACTGCAGTTGGACGCGCTCGAAGTGTACAGCAAATACGGCATCGCCACGATTGACGAAATGAGAGAGATAGAAGGATTCTCATCAAAATAAATTTCATAAAATAAAAACAGAAAAAGATGATTTACAAGACATTTGAAAGCAGCGCAAAAAGGTTCGACGACAGTCTTATGACAATCGAGCACTACATAACGACGGCGACTCCCGACAGGTACGGTGAGGTTATTAATCCCGCGGGAATGGACGACAGCAATTTCAGGAAGAATCCCGTTGTGCTTTTCTGCCACGACTCGAGAAATCTGGTTATCGGGAAAAACGTAACGCTAACGCCCGACGTGTTCGGCATAAAGGCGGTTACAAGGTTCGCCGATACTGAAACGGGAAAAGAACTATACAGGCTGAACAAGGAAGGTTTTTTGAACGCCTGGTCAATCGGGTTCATTCCGAAATCGCGTCCGGAAAGGCGCACGGTTGACGGAGCCGAAGTCAGTTATATCGATAAATGGGAACTCATTGAGTATTCTTCCGTTCCCGTTCCGGCTAATCCCGACAGCGTCAACCTGATACTTAAGGAGTTGAAGGACGAACACCTTATTAAAATGTTCAAAGACGGAAAACAAAATTCATTTCAGAACAATCCATTAAACGAAAGGAAAAACAACATGGATGAAAACACAAAAACGGCCGCGCTCGATGAAAGCAAGGTCGAGGAAATTTCAAGAAAGATTGCCTCGGAAGTTGTCAGGAAAGAAATATCGGATTCGGGCAATATGGTCTCGTCGCAGATACCTTCGGAAGGATTCCGCGACACGGCGAACAAGGAAAGCAAATCGGTTCAGGACGGGAGAAACTTTCTGAAGTCGATTGTTTACGGAAAGCCCGAACTGCTTCCCGTGAGTTACAGGGATTTTCTAAACGAATCAACGGGAACGGCGGGAGGCTACCTCGTTCCGCAGGAATGGAACGACAGGATAATGGCTCTGCTCAAGGAAGGGGGCGTGGCGATGAGAAACGCGACGATTTACAACATGACAAGACGCGAACTCGTCATTCCAAAACTCGACACTCTTCCGACCTGGTCTTTCGTGAGCGAAGGCACTGTTAAGCCCGTTTCAAATCCGTCATTCGCGCAGGTAATTCTCAGAAGGAAAGACGGCGGCTTCATAGTCCTCTTCTCAAAACAACTTCTCGAGGATGAAGCGTTCGATGTGATGGGATTCGTGACGAGCCTTGCCGCGCAGATTCTCTCATACACAATCGATACGGCGGCATTCAGAGGTATCGCGGGAAGCATCGACGGCATCCTGACTAACGGGATAGGCGCGAAGGTAATGGAGATAGGCGGAATCAACTTCAACAACCTGTCCTACGACGACCTTATCAATGCCGTGTCAGGGGTTCCATCACACACTCTGCCTAACGCGAAGTGGTACATGAACAGGACGATATACGGACTTATCAAGGGGCTCAGATACGCTCCGAATTCCGAATACGTTCTCAGTCCTCAGGACAGGAAAGACAGGATTCTCGAAGGATATCCCGTCGAACTCTCCGACGCGTGCTACTCGCTGACTGAATCCGAAGTTGACAGGGCTTTTATAGCGTTCGGCGACCTGAGTTACATGGCAATCGGTCTGAGAAACAATCTCACGATTGATTTCAGCAAGGACGCAACCGTGCAGATGGGCGCCCAGAACGTGAATCTGTGGCAGTCGGGTCTCGTCGGTCTGAATTTCAACGCCTCCTTCGACGTGAAATTCACATATCCGATAGCGATTTCAGTTTTAAAGACAACAGCGGAATAAAGGGTAATCAATGCGTCAGCAAATGACACGATGAATGACCAAGGAGGGAGCGGCCCTCCCTCCTTTTTTTAAAAACTTAATTTATACAGAAATGATAAACCTCGATGATTTAAAATATTTTCTGGGAATAACAACTGGAACACACGACAATTTCCTTAGAAAAATTATCGACATGTCAACCGCGAGAATCAACAACCTCTGCAGGAGAAAAATGAACTACGCGAGGATTTATGAAATCATCAGCGGCAGGAACGAGCAGATAATAAACCTGTCGAATTATCCCGTCGAAAAGGTCGAATCAATAATGTACAGGGATGAAACAGGCACATTTTCAAAGGACCTTTTTGACGGCAAGCCGATTGAAGATAATCTTTTCGTTGAGCAGGAAACAGGAAAGATAATCCTTCTTAACGGATTTTTGCTCCCTGCGGGAAACTCGAACGTGCGTATAAAATACTACTCGGGTTACATCGAAAACGCTGCGGACCCGATAAATGAACTTCCCGCAGACCTAAAATACGCCGCGATGCTGATGTCAGCGGAAACATTCCTGAAAAGTTTTCAGACGGGCGCCGACGACGCGTATTCCCGCAGGACTGGACTTGAGCGGCTCGACGTACACAGAAAGGACGATACGACTGAAACCGATTACACGTTTGTTTACAGGAACGAAGATTACGACAAAATAATTGAAAAATACATTTCCAATAAAATTTAAAACCGGGTATCATGATTAAGTTTTTTCTTGAAGATTCCAACTACTCGATGATGAGGCTTCTGTGTTTCCTCGCCGTGGCGGCGGGAATTCTTACGGGTCTTGCGGTAATAATCGCCGCATTCCTTAAATACGACGAGGCATATCTGAAAGAATTGATATACCTTTGCGCCGTTTTCTTCGGATTCGGATTCGGGGGAAAAGCGACGCAGAAATACGCGGAAACGATTTTCGCAGCCAGAAAAACAAAAAACACCTACGAGACAAAATGAACGCGGATACATTCAAAAAAATACTGACAGTGCTGTTGGCGGCTTCCGTTATTCCGCTAATGTATTACCTCACGTGCGGAAAGAAAGAATACGCCGATTACAGTGTTCTGAAGGATACTTCCCTCGTATCGAGGTACGAGCGCGATATCAAGCGCGACACGGTTTACAGGTTCATCGACAGAATCGTTTACAGGAACGCCAAGCCTGATGTCGTTTACATTCAGAAGACCGATACAATATTCAATGAAAAGATTTCCGGTTATGACCTTCCGCTCAAACTCGAGAAATCGGACAGTAAATTAATTCTGAAAGCAGTGAACATAAAAGATACCGTTCTGAAAGAATACCTTTACAGAAACGTGGGGAGGGATTTTTCAGTAACCTCAGTACGCAACGGATTCATTGTCAGAAGCAGGAATTTCAGTCTTGATGAGCCGGAAATTTCATTAAGAGCAGCATACCTTACCGGGGAAAAAACAACCTGTTATGAACTTAGCACTGAAACGGGTTTTTCTTTCAGGGACAAGATTTCCCTGCACGCAGGATGCGGGTATGAAACGCGCGGGAATGGTTTTCTGCTTTTTCTAACCCTTAAACTGAAAGGGATATAAAATGAACTACGAAAAATTAAAAGAACATTACGATAACGCGATAAGACCCTCGAAGAAATACTATTCGGTGAGACCGGTCAATGACTTGGCGCTCCTTTTTCCGGAATTCCTCGAGAAACTTATTTTCTGTTTCGCGAAGTACAATGAGAAATATCCCGAGCACGACATTTACGTCGTCGAGACTTACAGGAGCAATGAACTTCAGAGAAAGTACTTCGACGATAGAAAGAGTAAAATCAGAAAGAACGGTATGCACCATTTCGGCATCGCCGCTGACGTTGCTTTCTATATTGACGGAGAGTTTTCGTACAGGGGAAATTACGATTTCCTCAGGAAGATTTTCAAAGATGAGGGTTTGACAGTCCTGAACTGGGAACTCGGGCACGTTCAGATGATTCCCGTTTCGGAGCAAGGCGAATTAAGAAATGCTTTGATTTAGCGTTTTTTAGCCCGAACCGGAGGAAAATCAATCTCATTTTGAAATATTTTTCTCATTTTTTTTTAATTTTGGATTCCGGAAATGCCCTTTTAAGAATGTTTTTGGACTTTTTGAATGGCATATAAATTGAATTAATC
>DATMXZ010000218.1:0-4679 GCA_035561235.1 Ignavibacteria bacterium | reverse complement strand
AAAAAAGGGCTGCCTTGAGCAGCCCTTTTAATTAAATATGAGTTTCTTGTTTTATATCAGAAGTTTGTAATTGTTAAGAGCCTTCATATAGTTAGCCCTTTCGAATGCAGCGGGATCGGCTACAGATTTCTGGCTCATACTTCCTTTCATCTGCTCAACTGATTCGTATTCTCTTTCTACCATCCATTTTTCGAGGTCTTTAAGAATTTCGGAAATTCTGTTGATACCGTTTCCGAGAAGTTCGGAGCAGAGGCAGGTTATGTCCGCGCCGGCCATAAGCATTTTAATAACGTCTTCGTGCGTATGAATGCCCGTAGAAGCCGCGAGGTTCGCTTTGATGCGGCCGTAAAGAATCGCTATCCACCTAAGCGGCAGACGCATTTCAAAACTGCTGCTAAGTTCGAGGTTAGGCACGACTTCGAGGTCTGCAAGGTCTATGTCCGGCTGATAGAATCTGTTGAAAAGCACGAGCGCGTCCGCGCCGGCGTCGTCGAGTTTCTTTGCCATATTCGGCATCGACGAGAAATACGGACTGAGTTTCATCGCGACGGGGATTTTCAAATTCTTCTTAATTTTAATTAAATCCCTCACGTAAATCTCCTCTATGACCGTTCCGTCTTTTTCGATATTCGCAGGGATGTAATAAACGTTGAGTTCAAGAGCGTCCGCTCCCGCTTCTTCGATTAACTTCGCGTACTTGAGCCATCCGCCCGCGGAGACGCCGTTAAGGCTTCCGATAACGGGGATGTCCACCGCAGACTTCAGATTGTTCAGGTGTCTGAGGTATTCGTCGGGACCGAGGTTGAATTCTTTCGCTTCTGGAAAGTAATTCAGGGCTTCGGCGAAGCTTTCCGAGCCGTATGACATGTAGTGGTCGAGTTCTCCCGCTTCGTGCGTTATTTGCTCTTCGAAAAGAGAATAGACGACAACTGCTGACGCGCCTGATTCTTCAAGGCGTTTCACCATATCAACCGACTTTGAAAGCGGCGATGCCGAAGGAACCAGAGGGTTCTTCAGTTTTAATCCCATGTACTTCGTTGATAAATCCATAATATAATAATTTAAATTTTAGTTTTTCTCAGTACTTGTTTTATCGTCTTTCGCGAGTTTGTCGTAAATCGCCCATTTTTCATTGACGAATTCCTGCGCGAGTTTCATCAAATCCGCCGCGTGTTTCGGGTCTGACTTGGTGAGCATTTTATAACGGGTTTCCATATACGCGTAGTCCTCGAACTTTATCTTCGGAGCGCCGGAGTCGAGTTTCAGAGGATTCTTTCCCTGCTGAACGTTTCTCGGGTCATACCTGAAGAGTATCCAATGCGCGGAATCGACAGCGGCTTTCTGGTTTTCGAGCGCCTTCTGCATGTTTATTCCGTGCGCGATACAGTGCGAGTAAGCGATTATGATTGAAGGTCCGTCATACGATTCCGCTTCGAGGAATGCCTTTAAAGTCTGAGTATCGTTCGCGCCCATCGCTACTTTCGCGACGTAAACATGTCCGTAATTCAAAGCGAGCATTCCAAGGTCTTTCTTTCCTACGGGCTTGCCCGATGCGGCGAATTTCGCCACGGCGCCGAGCATAGTTGATTTCGACATCTGCCCTCCGGTGTTCGAGTAAACTTCCGTATCGAGGACGAGAATGTTCACGTTCTTACCCGACGCGAGCACATGGTCGAGACCGCCGTATCCGATATCGTACGCCCATCCGTCGCCGCCCATTATCCATACGGACTTCTTCACGAGATAGTCCGCAATGCTGAGCAGGTCTTCGGCTTCGTGTGAATCTATTTTTTTAAGTTTATCCTTTAATATTTTAACTCTTTCCCTTTGTTCGTAAATTCCCGCTTCATCCGATTGATTCGCGTTCAGAATGTCGTTAACGATTTGTTCGCCGACTTGAGGCGCGAGTCTCGCGAGAAGTTCTTTCGCGTATTCGCTGTGCTTGTCTATTGAAAGCCTCATACCGAGTCCGAACTCGGCATTGTCTTCGAACAGAGAGTTTGACCAGGCAGGACCTCTGCCTTCCTTGTTCTTTGCCCACGGCGTCGTCGGCAGGTTGCCTCCGTAAATCGACGAGCACCCCGTCGCGTTGGCAATCACAGCCCTGTCGCCGAACAACTGCGAAACGAGTTTTACGTAAGGCGTTTCGCCGCAACCCGAGCAGGCTCCTGAGAATTCAAAAAGCGGCTGCAGGAACTGGCTTCCCTTAACCGTGGTAACGTTCGCTTTCGCCCTGTCGAATTCGGGAATTTCAAGGAAGTATTCCCAGTTGATTCTTTCCTGTTCTCTGATTGGAATCTGAGGAATCATATTGAGCGCTTTGCGCTTGACTTCCTTCTTGTTCTTCGCGGGGCAGATTTCGACGCATAGTCCGCATCCGGTGCAGTCTTCGACCGCCACTTGAATCGAGTATTCCGTATTTGCCTCGAATTCCTTGCCCTTCGCTTTTATATGCTTGAAAGCGGCTGGCGCGTTCTTGAGCGCTTTCTCGTCATACGCTTTAATTCTTATCGTCGCGTGCGGGCAGATTATAGCGCATTTGCCGCATTGTATGCATACCTCTGGGTCCCATTCCGGAACTTCGAGAGCGATGTTTCTTTTTTCCCACTGAGCCGTAGCGGACGGGAATGTTCCGTCAACCGGCATCTGGCTCACGGGAACGTCGTCACCAAGTCCTTCCATAATTTTCGCCAGGGTTTCCTTAACGTAATCGGGCGCTTTATCCGAAACGAGAGGAGGCAGTTCGACGCCTTTTCCTTTCAACTCCGCGAGTTCAATCTTGTGGAGGTTTTCGAGAGTTTTGTCAACCGCGTTGTAATTCTTCTTAACGATTTCATCTCCCTTCATCCCGTATGTCTTCTTAATCGAATCTTTTATTCTTGCAATCGCCTCGTCTTTCGGCAGTACGCCTGAAATGGCGAAGAAGCAGGTCTGCATTATCGTATTAACTCTCGAACCCATTCCTGTTTCTTTCGCGACATCATATCCGTCAATAACGTAGAAACTTAATTTCTTATCCTTAATCTGTTTCACTACTCTGTCGGGAAGGTTCTTGATTGTATCTTCCACAGAGTAAGGGCTGTTCAGAAGGAACACGCCGCCGTCTTTCACGCTTTTCAGCACGTCGATTTTTTCCATCATGCTGAACTGGTGGCAGGCGACGAAGTCGGCTTTCTGTATCAGGTAAGTGGACTTTATCGGCTTCTTTCCGAAACGCAGGTGTGATACAGTTGTCGAGCCTGATTTCTTGGA
This sequence comes from Ignavibacteria bacterium, assembly GCA_035561235.1. Lineage (GTDB taxonomy): Bacteria > Bacteroidota > Ignavibacteria > Tepidaquicellales > Tepidaquicellaceae > CAIKZJ01. The sequence continues at coordinate 1,427 of DATMXZ010000218.1, read as the reverse complement.
GTCGTAAACGAAGAAGCCCTGAGCATAGTTGTCTGTTTCCTCGCCAATAATCTTAATCGAGTTTTTGTTAGCGCCTACCGTTCCGTCAGCGCCGAGTCCGAAGAATAACGCTGAAAACATTCCCTCGATATCTGTTGAGAAGTTAACATCGTAATCCAGACTCGTATGAGATACGTCGTCATTAATGCCGACAGTGAAATGATTCTTCGGATTGTCTTTCTTCAGTTCGTCGAAAACCGCTTTGACCATACCCGGAGTGAATTCCTTTGAAGAAAGTCCGAATCTTCCCCCAATGATTTTCGGCATTTTATCGAACGGGCATTTTTCGTTGAGCGCGGTAATCACGTCCTGATATAACGGCTCGCCTATTGAGCCCGGTTCTTTCGTCCTGTCGAGAACCGCGATGCTCTTTACGGTCTTCGGTATCGCATTCACGAAATGCTCGACGGAGAAGGGTCTGAAGAGTCTCACTTTTATCATACCGACTTTCTCGCTTGATTTCTGCGAGATATAATCAATAGTTTCTTCGGCTGTTTCCGCGCCCGAGCCCATAAGTATTATAACTCTTTCCGCGTCGGGAGCGCCGTAGTAATCAAACAGGTTATATCTTCTGCCGGTGATTTCAAAGAATTTGTCCATAGCCTTCTGGGCTATTTCGGGACAGGCGGAGTAAAAATTATTCACTGTTTCGCGACCCTGGAAGTAAACGTCGGGATTCTGCGCTGTACCTCTGATAAATGGATTATCGGGCGACATCGCTCTTGACCTGTGTTCCTTCACATACTTGTCGTCAATCATCGCTCTCAGGTCTTCGACTGTTAACTGTTCGATTTTAATTACTTCGTGAGAAGTCCTGAATCCGTCGAAGAAATGCAGGAATGGAATTCTCGATTCGAGAGTCGCTTTCTGAGAAACCAAAGCGAAGTCCATAACTTCCTGAACAGAATTCGAGCACAATAGGGCGAAACCTGTCTGTCTCGTAGCCATCACGTCGCCGTGGTCTCCGTAAATCGAGAGAGCCTGCGCAGCGAGCGAGCGGGCAGTAACGTGAAATACCGTCGGAGTAAGTTCGCCTGCAATTTTGTACATGTTCGGAATCATCAGGAGCAGTCCCTGTGACGCCGTAAAAGTAGTCGTGAGCGAACCGGCTTGAAGCGCTCCGTGAACGGCGCCTGCAGCGCCGCCTTCGCTCTGCATTTCATAAACGATGGGAACCGTGCCCCAGATATTTTTTTTGCCGACAGCCGACCAGGCATCGGAGAATTCACCCATTGGAGATGAAGGTGTAATAGGATAGATTGTCATTACTTCGTTAACCTGATGTGCGACATAAGCAGCGGCTTCATTTCCATCGATTGTAACTTTTTTCCTTGCGGCCATAATAAGACTCCTGTGTGTTAGTTATTTGCTTAAAATAAAATTAAAAT
>DATMXZ010000217.1:0-4398 GCA_035561235.1 Ignavibacteria bacterium | reverse complement strand
TTTTATGAAAATCCCTGAGAATTTAAAGTTTACTAAAGATCACGAATTTGTGATGGTCGATGGAAATATCGCGACCGTCGGTGTAACTGATTATGCGCAAGGCGAATTAGGGGATATAATATTTGTCGATTTTACGAAATCCGAGGGTGACGCGGTCGCTTCGGGAGAAACAGTGTGCTCGATTGAAGCCGTAAAGACGGTTTCCGAAGTGTTCAGCCCCGTCAGCGGGAAGATTGTCGGTCTCAACAGCGGTATAAACGATAAAGCGTCTGCTGTAAATGAAGACCCGTACGGCGAAGGCTGGCTTTTCAAGATTGAAATGGCGAATGCGGCCGAACTCGACGCGCTGCTCGACTCGAAGGCGTATACTGAATTGGTAGGAGCGTAGTTTTTAATCAGGCTGTTTAATAATACGGCTACATTAGATGAAGATTATAATATCAAATTTAGCTGAAGGTGAGCATTTATACGAATTCAGCGAGGATGCGGAAACATTTGAACTTGGTGACTATATAGTAAAAGACAACGTGGCTGTTAGCGTCAGGCTGAATAAATCGAGCAGCCAGGTTTACGCGGATGTGAATTTCAGGTGCAGGTTCGAATTCCCCTGCGACAGATGCCTCGAAAATTTTGAAAAAGACATTAGCGGAAGTTTCATGGTCGTTTTTAAATACTCGAGAGACCCCGATGAACTTAAATCGGGAGATGACGAGAATATTTTTTTTATACCGCCTGAAAAGAACTTTATAGATTTGAGCGGAATGGTAAGGGAGAACATACTCGTGTCGATACCGATGAGAAAGGCTCCCGAAGAGAAAGACGGCAGATGCGCTTACTGCGGCAAGACCGAAGAAGAAATTTTAAGGAATACGGAAACAAAGGAAATAAATCCCGTCTGGGATAAACTATTAAATAAGAAAAATCTAAAATAAGATAAAATGCCAAATCCAAAAAGAAGACATTCGAAGACAAGAGGAAGAAAACGCAGAACGCATTATAAAGCGGTTGCGCCGGCGGTGTCCGCCTGCTCGAATTGCGGCGAAATGAAGCCGAATCATCAGGTCTGTCCGTCCTGCGGTTTTTATGACGGAAAAAGCGTCATTTTACCGAAGAAATAAATCTTTATTTCCAACTTGATGGAAAACAGCAGGATAAGGGTTGCGATTGATGCGATGGGCGGGGACTTTGCTCCGGAATATCCGGTTCTCGGCGCCATAGACGCCGCGAATGAAAACCCGGACATCGACGTGATTATCGTCGGTCCCGAAGATAAGATAAAAGAGGTTCTGGATAAAAATCCCGTCTCTCTTCCGAATCTTAAGATTGTTCACTCTGAAGAGTATGTTACGATGGATGACGTGCCTGCTGAAGTTTTTAAATCCAAACCCCGTTCGTCTCTCAACGTCGCGCTCAGGATGCAGAGGGAAAAAGAAGCAGACGCGCTCGTAAGCGCAGGCAATACGGGTGCGGTTCTTTCACATTCGACTCTGAGACTCGGAAGGATTCCCGGCATAGGCAGAGCGACAATCGGAGCGCAACTGCCGACAATGAAAGGTTCGACTATGGTGTTCGACGTCGGCGCGACGGTTGACTGCAGGCCGAACCATCTCGTTGAGTATGCGGTAATGGGAAGCATTTTCGTGAACAATATTTATAAAATCGAGAATCCGACCGTTGGACTACTGAGCGTGGGTGAAGAAAAAGTTAAAGGCAGCGCGCTTTCTCTCGCCGCTTACGAACTGCTTGAAAAGGCGCCCATTAATTTTGTCGGCAACATAGAAGGCGGCGATATTCTGAGAGGCAAGGTTGATGTCGTGATTTGCGACGGGTTCGTCGGAAACATTCTTCTGAAACTCGCGGAAAGCGTTCTCGACCTGCTGAAGTTCAAGTTCAGGGAATACGCCGAACTTGGATTCTTCAAGAAAATCTGGATTGGAATGATGTACGGCACGATGAAGAAGATACTGAAGAAATTCGATTATCAGGAACAGGGCGGAACTCCGCTTCTCGGCGTTAACGGTGTATCGATTATCGGTCACGGAAAATCAACTCCGTACGCGATTAAGAAGATGATACTCAGAGCGGATGAAATCGCGAGATTCGATGTCAATAAAAAAATTGAAATGAAATTAAAAGAAATTAATTTAAAATAACAAAACATGGCAAAAGTACAATCATTCGCGGATAAAGCCGCAAAACTCGCTAAGAAACACGAGAATACGGTCATTTGTCCCGATACAAACAAGGAGACGCGTTTAATCAACGTGAGGCTCATCGAGTCAGTTAAAACAGAAAAAGGTTCCGTAAAATTTCTTGACAAGAATGTTAAAGTTTACGAATCTACTTTTAAACCTTATAAAGGATAGGAGACCGGGAAAATGTCAAAAGTATGCAGCATAACAGGCAAGAAAGGCCTTACGGGAAATAACGTTTCTCACGCGAACAACAGAACGAAGAGAAAACAACTTCCTAATCTTCAGAAAAAAAGAATCTGGATTGAAGAGGAAAAGAGATACGTTACTTTGAAAGTATCTACGGAAGCCATCAAGACCATAGACAAAAAAGGTCTGAAAGCCCTTTTGAAGAAATAGGAAATGGCCTCTGTCAGTATTATCATTCCTACGTTAAACGAGGAAAAACTGATAGGGCAGACACTCAGCCAGTTCACTGACGAATTCAAGGCGAAATATGATGCCGAGATAATCGTCAGCGACGGCGGTAGCAGCGACGGTACAATCTCGCGGCTGAATGGTTCGGTTGACAAAGTTGTAAAGCACGAACAAAGTTATAAGCAGAACATCTCTGACGGAAGAAACAGGGGTTTTGAGGTTTCTACGGGCGATGTTCTTATTTTTTTAAATGCCGACACGTTGCTGTACGACGCTTTCAGTTTTATGGATACCGTGAAACAACTGATGGAAGACGCGGACTGCTCGGCTGTCGCCTGCAGGGTCAGGGTTTTCCCCGGCGAAGAAAAATTGCCGGACAAATTGTTTCATTTTTTCTATAACAATTACGTGCGTTTGCTGAATTTCGCCGTGATGGGTATGGGCAGGGGTGAATGCCATATAATAAGAAGGGATATATTTGAAAAGACGCGGGGCTATAATGTGGATTTTAACGCGGGCGAAGATTTCGACCTTTACAAGCGGATAAATAAACTCGGTAAGGTGAAGTACTGCGGCGACCTGCTCGTTTACGAATCGCCGAGACGGTACAGGAAATACGGATACACGAAGGTGTTTTATGACTGGGCGAAGAATTCAATCTGGATAACATTTTTCAAAAAATCCTTGTCAAAAGAGTGGGAAGCGGTGAGATAAAATTTTTTAAAGTTCTTTCACAAAGCAGCGAATCGAAAGCGCGGACAGGCTTGATTTCGACGGCGCATTCGGTAATCGAAACGCCCGTCTTCATGCCGGTCGGAACGCTCGGCACGGTTAAGGCGGTGAATAACGCCGAACTCGAAAATCTCGGCGCTGGGATTATTCTCGGAAACACATACCATCTCTACCTGCGTCCCGGAAACGGCATAATGAGGAAAGCAGGCGGTCTTCACTCTTTCATGAACTGGAAGAAAAGCATACTCACGGACAGCGGAGGATTTCAGGTTTTCAGCCTTTCTTCACTGAAGAAAGTAACCGATGACGGCGTCAGGTTCAACTCTCACGTGGACGGGTCGAAGCACATTTTTACTCCCGAAAGCGTAGTCGAAACACAGAGAATTATCGGCTCGGATATAATGATGCCTCTCGACGAGTGCATCGCTTATCCCGCCGCAAGGAAACAGGCGGAGAAGGCTCTCGGCAGAACCATCGACTGGGAAAAAAGGTGTCTGAAGCATTTCAGCGATACTGAACCGCTTTACGGATTCAATCAGAATCTTTTCTGCATTGTTCAGGGAAGCACGTACAGGGACCTCAGGTCGAAATGCATCGAAGAACTCTGCGGTCTGCCGTTCAGCGGTTGCGCGATTGGCGGACTCGCGGTCGGCGAGGAAAACGAGTTGATGTACGAGGTTACGGATTACTGCACGGATTTAATGCCCGTTGAAAAACCAAGGTATCTGATGGGAGTCGGAACTCCCGTTGACATTCTCGAATCCGTCGAAAGGGGAATCGACATGTTTGACTGCGTGATGCCGACAAGGAACGCGAGGCACGGAAGGATTTTCACGACGTACGGCGAAATAAACATAAGGAACGCGAAGTACGCTGAAGATTTCGGAATGATAGACGATAAATGCCTTACTTATACGTCGCGGAATTTTTCTTTCGCTTACCTGAGGCATTTGTTCATAACAAAAGAAATACTCGGAGCGCAGTTGGCTTCGATACATAATATAGGCTTCTACCTGAAACTGATGAACGACATAAGGGAAGCCGTGAGGGAAGACAG
>DATMXZ010000216.1:0-2689 GCA_035561235.1 Ignavibacteria bacterium | reverse complement strand
GATGTTATCTCAATACATTTTTTAGTACCGAATTTTTGTTTTATCGGTTTTTTATACGCTCTTTTCGCTTGTCTCCCGCCGCTTTGTCACCGTAATCCGGTCTCCAAACCCGGTTCAGGTTCCGGGGATGAGCACTGAATTATATTCCAAAACTTAAACTTATTTTTTGTAAATTTGTAAAAATCAAATTTTTGCTTCTTAAACTCACATATTCGATTTTTAAAAAGGATATCCGCTCGGAAATCAGGAACAGATACGTAATAAATTCGCTTCTGATGTTCGTTGTTATTACCATTTCAATCATCAAATTCTCAATCGGAGATGATAAAGTCGATGATTCGATTCTTTCGGGTTTGTTCTGGATTGTGATTTTCTTCTCCGCCATTAGCGGTCTTGCAAGGGTCTTTATAAAGGAAGAAGAAACGGGAACCTCGATGGCTCTCAAACTCGCCGCCGGACCGACGGAGATTTTTCTCGGCAAACTTCTTTTTAATTTCGTGCTCACTTTCTCGCTGAATATCGTTATATTTTTCCTGTTCTATCTGATAACAGGAATTAAAATAAATAACTTCGGAGCGTTTTTCCTCTCTGTGATTCTCGGAAACTTCGGCATCGTAGCGGCTTCGACGATTATCGCGGCTATTATCGCGAAGGCGAATTCAAAAGGCACGCTCTATCCCGTGCTCGCTTTTCCCGTGCTCCTGCCTCTGCTTCTGACGCTGATTGATTCCACTAAACTTGCTTCTGAGGGAGCGCCTTTAACCGAACTTATCGGTGATTTCCAGATTCTAATCTCTTACTCGGTGGTGATAACCGTCATATCAATTTTTCTTTTTAAATTCGTTTGGGAAGACTGAATACAAATAAAGATTTTTATAATTCGCTATCATCCGATTATGACCTGATGGTGAATGCTTCTTCTTACATTCCCGCCAGAAAAGAAATTCTGAAAAAATTCATTAACGAAAATTACCGCTCGGCGGCTGATATCGGATGCGGCACGGGCAATGACGCGATTGCGCTCGCTCTTAACGGGCTGGACGTAACAGGATTCGAGCCGTCCGCGGATATGCTGCTTAAGGCGAAACAAAAATCCAAGGCGTTTGGATGCAGGATTGATTTCGTTAACGCGCCCGCGTCGCGTATTAAGAAAAATTTCGATTGTAAATTCGACCTTGTCGTTTCGCTCGGCAATGCTCTCGCGAATATGAATCCTTCAGAATTGCGGAAATCCGTGAATCGGATGCGCGCAGTTATGAGAGACGGAGGATCCTTGCTGTTGCAGTTGCTGAATTACACGAACCTCAGAAAGGAAAATAAAAGAATCGTGAACGTTACCGAAAACGGCGGCAGGATATTCTTCAGGTTCTATGACTTTCTTCCCGGTCGTCTGGATTTCAATATACTCTCTGCCGACAGGGAGAATTTGAAAAACCATAAACTGATTTCAACTCGCCTGTACGAATACAAAAAGAGCGAACTGTCTGCCTTGCTAAAAAATTCGGGATTTAAAAACATAAAATGTTACTCCGATTTCAACTTAAACCCTTTCTCCGCGGCGTCTTCCAAAGACCTGATAATTGCCGCGAATAAAATCTGAACCGCGTCGCGATAGTAACCCCGCTCTTAAGTGAGGTAAAGGAATACTGTAACACCTGAACCCCATCGCGATAGTAACCCCACTCTTCAGAGTGGGGTAAAAGAATGTTATAAAAGAAAGGCTTTCGCCCTCGATTATTTTTATTGAGGACTGATTCTTTCAATTACTAAATAGACTTCTAAAAAACGATGTTACCAAACTGTAACCGAGAGTCTCCCCGTTCTTTGGGGAACTCTCGGCTTTGTTCTTATATAAAATCAGTGTTTTCTTTATGGATCCCGGCCTACGCCGGGATGACAAACTCTAAAAGATTGTTTTTCAGAAATCTAATTATTAATAACTATTTGTCTCAGTATGAGATTTGCACTACATCCACCACCCTGAATTCCTCATAATACCTTCCGTTTTCATCTTTCGGTATTATGTTCTCCTTCAGGAATTTAATAAAATTGCCGTAATTGGGAAACTGTGATTTGAAATTTTTGAATATTGAAAGTTTGAATTCGAGCGAATCGGTTATATCCTCGAAATGATTTGGCTTGTTCGTACCGAAAAAATAAATCCTGCTTACCCTGTGCTTGCCGTTATTATCCGGATATATGAAGTCGTTCTTTGCCGCGAATATCGCGTCAAACACAGCCGTCCCGATTATCCTGTGGTCGCGGTGATTCAGGTTTATATTATCGAAATCGAGATTTGCAGGGTCGAATGTGAAAACTATTTCAGGCTTCAGTTCTTTGATAATTTTCGTCAACTGCCGCCTCAGTTTATCGGTATATTCAAGAAAACCGTCTTTATAATCGAGAAACAAAACCTTCTTCACGCCTACCGCCGCCGCCGCGCTCATCTGCTCTTTCTTCCTAAGTTCAATCCGCTCCTTTCCCGTTAAAGAACGTATCTTAAAACCGTTCTCGCCGTTTGTCGCTACGACGTAATAAGCGGTGTACCCCTCTTTTATTAACCTTCTGATGGTGACCGGGCACCCGAATTCTATATCGTCGGGATGCGCCGCAATTACTAGTATGTTCTTTTTTGCCAAGCCTTATCGTTTTATTTTGCAAAAATACGAAATAATTGTATTCTTAAATA
>DATMXZ010000215.1:0-3276 GCA_035561235.1 Ignavibacteria bacterium | reverse complement strand
AAATAAAACAAAGGGCGGTTATATCCGCCCTTAATATTCAGTGTTTCCCCTTCGGCGCGATAAATTTCGCGTATAATAAAAGCCCTATGATAGTCGCGACGCCTATCAGACTGAACATGAACCATAGCGCAGACGGATTGTTAAGTTTATCTACGAAATGTACGTATGAAAATGCCCCCAGTACGCCGCCGATTGCGCTGCCGATTACTCCGTATAGGAATGAGTAACCGAGATAAAGCGCTTTCTTATCCTCCGGCGCTATCAATCCTACGTAACTGATAAATTTCGGATGCGCCGTCATTTCGCCTATGGAGAAAATTATTATACCTGCCATGAAAACCCAGGCGTGCGTCGAAATACCGAGAATCGCCATTCCAATCGTACCGAGTCCGATTCCGAATATCATTGTCGGAAGCGCCTTCGTGTTTTTCACGATGGAGGAAACAATCAATTGAAGCAGGATAATTGTTCCCGCATTCATTACTGTAACGTGCTCGGCATCGAATTTCCAGTTTGGATTGCTTATGAACACCCCGAGAACTCCGTTGACGAACTTATCAACGGGAGCCATATCCATGTGGTCCTTCAGGTACCAGAGAACCGTGTCGAACATCTGGAAATACAATATCCAGAAGCCGGAGTATATGACTATCATGAGTATGAATCTCCAGTCGGTTAGCACTTTCACCATACCTTTCAGCACTTCGCCGATTGTCTTCGAACTTTCGGGACGCTTCGGCTCTTTGTACACGAACAGGTTGAGGAAGAACAGCCAGCCCGTACCGATAGCCGCCATGAAAAATATGTATGACCAGGAAATATCCTTGAGTATCGGTATGAGTATGAGAGGGAATACGAACGCGCCTAGGTTAATTGACCAGTAAAATATTCCGAATCCGAGAGTCGAATTTGATTCGTTGGTCGAGCGCGCGATGGTTCCCGATATTATCGGCTTGAAACATCCGGCGCCGAGAACCATGAAAAGAAGACTCACGAAAACGAGCCCGTAACTCGTTACTAGACCCGTGAAAAAATATCCTAAACTCATTACAGTGAACGCGAACATAAGCATTTTTCTGTATCCGAACCTGTCGGCGATTGCGCCCGACAGTATCGGCAGTATGTAAAGCATCGGCGTTATAACGCTTTTTATGACACCGACACTCTCCTTTGAAAAACCGAGACCGCCTTTATCCGCGGAGAGAACAAGATAAACCGATAGTACGGACATTACGCCGTAATAAGAGCCCCTTTCGAAAAACTCCATCAGTATAACTACCCAGAAGTTTTTTGGAAATGACTTTATCGAAGCCTTTTGTTTTTTTTCTTCCGTCAATTTAACTCCTTATAAAAATTTTCAAATTTTGTTGTCGTCTGGGCGAATCGTTTCTGTTAAGTTAATACACCGGAAGCAGAATGCTCGTTCTTAGAGGCGGGCTGTCTTTAATCGCGGAAGGGGAGAGATTCGAACTCTCGGTACAGTTTGACCCGTACGACGGTTTAGCAAACCGTTGGTTTCAGCCACTCACCCACCCTTCCGTGCGTAACTGAATTTTTTAAATTTAATGTTATATAAGGATAATATCAATTCTAATAATCGAATACAAATCGCGGGAAAAACATCCGTTTTTAGCGCCTTGCTAATTCGTTTTAAATAGGATATATTTGTCTGATTAAAACATTAAACATGAAACGAACCGTAATAAAAATCGACGAAGAAAAATGCAACGGCTGCGAACGGTGCGTCAACGGCTGCCATGAGGGCGCCCTGCAGATGATTGAAGGCAAGGCGAGGCTCGTCAGCGAATTGTACTGCGACGGGCTTGGAGCTTGCATTGGGGAATGCCCTGAAGGAGCCATCACGCTGGAGGAAAGGGAAGCCGAACCCTATAATGAAGCCGCTGTCATGGAGCGAATCTCGAAACAGGGTGAGAAGGTTATTCTCGCTCATCTAAAGCATCTGAAAGACCACAACGAAATGGGATTTTTCGCCGAAGGCGTGAAATATCTTGACGATAACGGAATAACGATTGACCTTGCAAAACTTATGAATAAAGAAATATTACATATTGAACAGCCCTCCGCCGGGCATTCAGGCGGATGTCCCGGCTCGAGAGAAAGAGCCTTCGTACCGGCAGGAGCAGGAACTCAGGTATTGGCGCTGTCTGAACTGACGCACTGGCCTGTGCAATTGCACCTCGCTAATCCCTCAGCGGCTCATTTTCAGAATGCTGACGTGCTTCTTGCAGCCGACTGCGTGCCGTTCAGCATCGCTGACTTTCACAGCAGATTCCTCAAAGGGAAGAAACTCGTGATTGCCTGCCCGAAACTCGATTCGAACAAGGAAGTTTATGTGGAAAAGTTAAGGGTGATGATAGACGAATCAAGGATAAATACTCTCAACGTTGTGATTATGGAAGTGCCCTGTTGCAGCGGGCTTCTTAAATTGGCGGAACTCGCCGCTGAATCATCGTCGAGAAAGGTGCCGATAAAATGCACTGTCGTGGGAATCCGTGGAGACGTTATTGAAGAAGAGTGGCTTTAGAAATACTTGCCGTTCAGAGATTAACATAAGATTTTTTAAAAATGTCAGGCGAATGTCTCCAGATTTCCCAGACCTTGCCTTATAATCGTGACACCTCCGTCTGAGCAATCAACAACTGTTGAAGGTTTTTTATGCCCGAATCCGCCGTCTATAACTATGTCCACGAGATTTCCGAACTTTTCATAAATTATTTCAGGGTCGGATATGTAATCTTCAGGGTCGTCAGGCTCGTGAATCGATGTTGATGTTATCGGATTACCGAGCGCTTTTATTATTGAACGGCTTATTAGATTGTCAGGCACTCTTATTCCTACAGACTTCTTCTTGCTCTTGAATATTTTTGGAACGTTGTTATTTGCTTTAAGTATGAATGTGAACGGACCCGGCATCGATTTCTTCATTAATCTGTAAAGAGGCGTATCTATACTGAATACAAAGTCTGACAAATGACTTAAATCGTAACATACGATTGAATAATTCGCTGTTTTGGGATTTATATCTTTTATTCTTCCCGCTTTTTCAATCGCGTCGTGGTTGAACAAATCACATCCGAGCGAATATACCGTATCCGTCGGATAAATTATTATTCCTCCGCTTTTAAGACAGTCTATTACGATTTTAATTTTTCTCTCTTCCGGATTAACCGGATGAATGCGCAGAAGCATTTATCAGAAATTTATTTCTTAATTTTATAATTTAACTATTAGGAGGGCTTGTTTAAATGAAAATAT
>DATMXZ010000214.1:0-15145 GCA_035561235.1 Ignavibacteria bacterium | reverse complement strand
ATTATATACTGATACGGACGCGTTAAAACAAATATTTTGAATAATCTTGTTTTAAAAGTTCCGGAACAAATCAACAGAAGCCGGAGAATTTTTGTTTATTTTACTTTATGAAGCAAAGAATAAATAAGCGTGTATCTAAACGCCTGAAACGGGTTTGTTTTATGCCCTGTTTTACGGGCTCACGACACATCAGCGATATATTGATTTTGTACTCACTCTCATCAATTTATTCCGTTACGTTTTATATTGTTGTATTTTACAATAAAAGTTTATATGTAATGATTTTCGTGTAATTTTTATTAGGAAGAATTTCGGCGTTAAAGAGAACAAGTATGAAAACAAATAGTTTTGAAAACACGGGTCACGGTATTATAAAGTATTTTATGCTCCTTGTTTGTGTCCTCGTGTTTTTCCACGGCGTTTCCTATTCCCAACTCGTAAATGATTTCAGGGTGAATGACGATACGACAACGTATCTTCAAAAGGAGGCGCTTGTTGGCGCCGCGGACAACGGAAATTTCGTCGTGCTCTGGTCGGACAACAGAACGGGAATATTTGACTATTGGCAAAATTATTTTCAAAGATACAATGCTTCGGGGAAGCCAATCGGACATAATGTTCTTGTTGAGACGCAATCGCGTTCTTATTCTCACGCATTAAACGTAAGAAATGACGGCAGTTTTATTGTCGCATGGACGGATACTTCGATATGTTATGTAAGGATTTATGACAGTACCGGAAGCGCCGTAAGAACGGTTATTGCCACAGATTCGCTTGCACGGATTAAGTTTCTCACAAGTTTAGATATATCAGTTTGCTCTTTTAAAAACGGGAACTTTATCGTAACGATGGATTACAGACCTAATGTAGGGTATGACCCGACAACATTATATTTCCAAAGATTTGATAAATACGGAAATAAAATCGATTCAAATATTGCGGTTAATGATATTACACTGCAATATCCCTCCACAAATCCAAGTATTACATCACGAAATGACGGTAGTTTTATTATTGTCTGGGAAGGTAGTACGTACACAAATCCTCCAAGGGACATATACATGCAAATGTATGATTCGATCGGACACAAAATTGGAATAAACCGTAGAGTAAATGACAGCATAAATACAATTAATATACAGTGCAATCCATCGGTTTCCGCGGATTCATCGGGAAGTTTTGTAGCTGTTTGGCAGGACCAAAGGCTTGCAAGCGGGACTATGTATTCAACATGGGCGCAAGCGTTTAATCCGAACGGCAGTTTAAACGGAGTGAATTTTGAAGCGGATACACCATTTGGAGTGGACAAGATGAAACCAAAGGTCAGAAAAAGAAAGGACGGATATTATATAGTAGGATGGTATTATTTTCCGTCCGATGAACGATACAGGAGACCTCAATGCCAGAGATTTAATAATCTGAATCAAAAAATCGGCTCTGATTTCGATATCTCAAGAACCGCAATAGATTCCTGCGCGAAATATTTTGAAGACTTCGCGTTCGCGGGCGATAAGATTATAAGTGTATGGTCGGATACTCGAAACGGGGGCATACAAAGCGCGGATGTATATTGTAATATATTATCTTTTGCAAACCCCGACAGCACGGTAGGAGTACGAAATATAAGCGGCGTTATCCCCGGTGAATACAAATTATATCAAAACTACCCGAACCCGTTTAACCCTGTGACGACGATTCAATATTCAATTCCGAAAGAAAGCCGTGTGGCGATAAGGGTTTATGATATTACGGGAAAAGAGGTCAGGGTTTTGGTAAACGAGATTCAGAAGTCGGGGTATTATTCCGTTCGTTTCGACGGTTTTGAACTCGCCTCGGGCATCTACTTTTACAAGATTCACGCGGGGAACTTTACACAAACAAAGAGAATGGTTCTCGTAAAATAAACAGAATGTCCCGGACGGCGCGCATACGCGCAGGGAAGTATTTCTAATTGAATTTATAACTAAATAATTTTATCCTATTTTAAAAGCCCGGTTCGTATTCCGGGCTTTTGCTATTTCATAAAAATAATTCATGGAAAACGTTGTCGCGATAGTAGGAAGGCCGAATGTAGGCAAATCAACATTATTCAACAGGATAATGGGTAAGCGCATTGCTATTGTCCACGCGCAGAGCGGCGTTACGCGCGACAGAAACTACGGCGAGGCGGAATGGACAGGAAAGAAATTCTTTTTGATCGATACGGGCGGGTTCGTTCCGAATTCCGACGAGGATTTCAACAAGCACATTCGCGAGCAGGTAAAAATCGCCATAGAAGAGTCTGACAAGGTGATTTTCGTATGCGACGGAGAGAACGGGCTTCATCCGATAGACAACGAAATAGCGAATAATCTCCGGAAATACTCTAAGGGCAAGAAAATACTTCTTGCCGTGAACAAGGTTGACAACGCGAAGCGCGAGGTTTACAAGAACGAATTCTATAATCTCGGGCTCGGCGACCCATACGGCATTTCCGCGCTTTCCGGCAAAGACGTCGCCGACCTGCTCGACGACATCGTTAAGGACTTCAGCGAGATTGAAGAGACAGAGGACTCGAGAATCAAATTCGCGGTAATAGGCCGCCCGAACGCGGGCAAGTCATCCATAGTCAACGCGATACTTAAACAGGACAGAAACATCGTTACGGACATACCCGGAACAACGAGGGATTCAATCGATTCCGAAATCAAGTACCACGGCGAAACCCTCTTGCTTATTGACACGGCGGGGCTTCGCAGAAAAAGCAAAATAAAGAAGAACGAATCGCTCGACTTCTTTTCAACCGTGAGAACGTACAAGTCGATAGAGAGATGCGACGTCGCCGTGCTCGTTATCGACGCGACGCTTATAATGGAAGGAATGGGAAAAGTTTCGGACCTCAAACATTCGGACTTCAGGCTCGACAAGCAGGACGTTAAGATAATCGAAGACGTGTTCAGCAGGAAGAAGGGGCTTCTAATTGTCGTTAACAAATGGGACCTTATAGAAAAAGATTCAAAGACATCCGTAATAATCGAGAATAAAATTTCGGAACACCTTAAGAGTTACAATTTTTTACGCTTCGTTTTCATATCGGCTCAAACGAAACAAAGGATACACAAAGTAATAGAGGAGGCAGTGTCCGTTTACGAAGAGCGCGCGAAACAGATTAAAACATCCGCTTTAAACGAAGTGATGTTCGATGAAATAAGGAAAATGCCTCCGCCGGCATCAAGGGGGAAGGAAATTAAAATCAACTACGTAACACAACTGAAACATTCACCGCCCGTATTCGGATTTTTTTCAAACGAGCCGAACCTCATAACCGAAAACTACAAGAGGTATCTGGAGAAAAAAATACGTGAGCATTTCGGTTTCTCGGGGGTCCCCGTATCGCTGGTTTTCAAGAAGAAGAACTAACTTTAACATATTGATTAAACAATATGATAACCGAAATATTTACCTCGGCTACATTCGGCGTTGACGCGTTTACGATACGCGTGGAGACGCATCTCGATTCGGCTTTGCAGCCGAGTTTCGCGGTGGTCGGACTGCCCGATAATACGGTTAAAGAAGCAAGGGACAGGGTTTCGGCGGCAATCAAGAATTCAGGTTTCGATTTTCCGCGCGGGAAGAGAATAACGATTAATCTTTCACCCGCGGACGTCAAGAAGGAAGGCTCCGGGCTCGACCTGCCGATTGCCATCGCGATACTCACGGAGATGGGGCAGGTGAAGCCTGACAAAGTTAAAAATTTTATAATACTCGGCGAATTATCGCTTGACGGAAAAATCAGGCACGTAGCGGGAATTCTGCCGATTGCCATTGAAACAAGGAATCGCGATTTTGACGGACTTATAATTCCGCTAAGTAATGCGGACGAAGGCGCAATTGTCGGTGGAGTCAATATTTATCCTTTCGAGAATTTAACGGAAGTGGTGAATTTCCTGAACGGCGAACTTGATGTGGTTCCGCATACGGTTGAAGAAGAGGAAATATTCAGGACAGAGAGAGAATACCTGCTTGATTTTTCGGATGTAAAAGGACAGGATGAAGTTAAACGCGCGATGGAGATAGCGGCTGCAGGCGGGCACAACATAATTATGATTGGGCTGCCCGGCTCGGGAAAGACAATGCTGGCAAAGCGCTTGCCGTCAATACTTCCACCACTGACGAGAGAAGAAGCGCTTGAAACGACGAAGATACATTCGATAGCGGGAATTCTCCCGCCCGGAACGCCCGTGATTACGACTCGCCCGTTCAGGTCTCCGCACCACACTGCAAGCGACGTTTCAATCGTGGGCGGGGGAGTTAACGCGAAGCCCGGAGAAATTTCTTTCGCGCATAACGGAGTTTTGTTTCTTGACGAACTAACAGAGTTCAAGAAAAACGTGCTTGAAGTTCTTCGCCAGCCTTTGGAAGACAGGGTTATAACGGTATCGAGAGCGAAAATCACTGTCCAGTATCCGAGCAATTTCATGTTCGTGGCGGCTATGAATCCGACACCGGCGGGAACACAAAAGGAAATGAATATGTACAGGGATTACGACATAACGAAATTCCTCTCAAAGATTTCAGGACCGATTTTAGACAGGATAGATATACACATTCACGTAAATCCCGTGAACATCAAAGACCTGTCGAGCAAAAGGGAATCCGAAAAATCGTCGGTCATAAGGGAGCGTGTTATGAGGGCAAGAGACATACAGAACGCGAGATTTAAAAACATCAAGGGAATATATTCAAACGCTAACATCGGCTCGAAAGAGTTAAAAGAGTTCTGCGGTTTGAACAGGGAAAGCGAAGAAATTCTTAAAACAGCGACAGGGAAACTCGGGTTGTCGGCAAGGGCATACGATAAAATACTAAAGGTCGCGAGGACAATCGCAGACCTTGCCTGTTCTGATGAAATAGGAGCGCCGCATATTAGCGAAGCGGTACAATACAGAAGTTTAGACAGGACAAACTGGTTATATTAACCGAAGCGGAACGATGTTTCACGTGAAACAGTTTTATAAGACAAAGAATGTTTCACGTGAAACAATCATACGAAAAACCACGAAATTTGACGGATAAAGCAGAAAAATATTACGATATTATTGTAATCGGAGCCGGTCACGCCGGGATTGAGGCATCTTGCGCAGCTGAAAAAATGGGTTTTCGTGTTGGAATCGTGACGATGGATATAAACGCAATCGGAAGAATGAGTTGCAATCCCGCGATTGGCGGAACGGCGAAAGGGCACCTCGTAAAGGAAATCGATGCGCTCGGCGGTGTGATGGGAATTCTCGCGGATGAAACAGGAATTCAGTTCAAAATGCTGAACAAATCGAAAGGTCCCGCGGTCTGGTCGCCAAGATGCCAGTCTGACAAGAATCTTTATTCTCTTCATGCGGCAGAGTATTTAAAAGGAAGGGACGGGCTCACGATAATTCAGGATATGGTAAAGGAAATTCTCATCGGGGAATTCGAAGGGGATGGAGATTACAAATATTTCGTGAAAGGAATCAAGACAGAACTTGGTTATGAGTATTCCTGCCGGTCGGTTATTATAACCTCAGGTACTTTTCTAAACGCGATAATGCATACCGGGAGAAATACGGTCGAAGGCGGACGAATGGACGAAAGATCCGCGACTGGACTTTCCGAATGTCTCCGCAAAATGGGTTTCGTAACAGGCCGCCTGAAAACAGGTACGCCGCCGAGGCTGGATAAAAACACTATCGATTTTTCAAAGACGGAAATTCAGCCGGGCGATAAGAATCCGTTGCCTTTTTCTTTCATAACGATTTTGGATAGGAAGACATTTCCTGCGCAGAAACAAATTGACTGCTTTCTGACACACACGAATGAACAGACTCACGATATACTTCGAACAGGATTTGACGACTCACCTATGTTTACAGGAAGGATAAAAGGGATTGGTCCGCGCTATTGCCCGTCAATCGAAGATAAAATTTCCCGTTTTTCGGATAAGCCCAGGCACCAGATTTTCCTCGAGCCGGAAACGCTTGACGGCGATACGATTTATATGAACGGCTTTTCGACGAGCCTTCCTTTTGAAGTACAGGAAAAAGCCGCTCGGACTGTTCCCGGTCTCGAAAATGTCCGATTATTGAAGCAGGGCTATGCCGTTGAGTATGATTTCTTCCCGACTTTTCAGATTTTTCCGACACTCGAGACGAAAATCGTTTCCGGATTGTACAACGCAGGGCAAATTAACGGTACATCGGGCTACGAAGAGGCGGCTGCGCAAGGGTTGGCGGCAGGAATTAATTCGGCGCTTAAACTATTGAAAAAAGAGCCATTTATATTAAAAAGGAACGAGGCTTATATCGGGGTGTTGATAGATGATTTGATTATTAAGGTTCCGGATGAGCCGTACAGGATGTTTACTTCGTCCGCGGAATACAGGCTGCTGTTAAGACAGGACAACGCGGATTTGCGTTTATTGGAAAAGGGAAATGAACTCGGTCTTGTTGAAGATAGATACATAAATTATCTGAAAGACAAGAAAAAATTAATTGAAGAAGGCGTGAAGTATTTTAAATCGCATACTATAAGCCCGGGTTTCGTAAACGCGATGCTGAACGATAAAAACTCCAGCCCGATTTCACAGAACGATTTTCTTTCGAACATTCTGCGGAGAAGCGAGGTAACGATAAAGGATTTGATATCGCTGGAAACCTTTGCCGGCAACGGTTTGGCGGAGGAATTGAAAAAACACGACGACGCTCTCGCGCAAATCGAAATAGAAATTAAGTATGAAGGGTATATAAAACGTCAGGAAGAGCAGGCTGAAAGTTTCGAGAAAAACGAAAATCTGAAAATCCCGCAAAACTTCAAGTACGAAAAAATAAAATCAATTTCGTCCGAAGCGCTCGATAAACTAATGAAAATAAAACCCCGCTCAATAGGGCAGGCGGCGCGAATAGCGGGTGTACGGCCTTCGGACATCTCCGCGATACTAATCTATATGAGGAAATAACACACTGTTTTCTCCGATGTTTCATAAGTAATCCGCACAAAATAAAGTCACCCGACAATAGGATTAACAAATTACATTTCTTTTTGTATATTACCAAAAGTAACGAAAATTTTTTCTAACCTTACGTAGGGGGTTTCATGAAAAAGGGTTTATACTTTTCTTTAATCATTCTTTTCTTCTTATCAATAGGAAATCTGTCCGGACAGAATTTAACCGACGAGTACGGAATACAAAATCACAATTCGTATCTCGGAGGATTAGGTCTGACGATAAGTTACGGCAACGTTCCGAACCATCCGGATTTTAACATCGACACGGCGGGAACGCTCGAAGCATGGATTAATCCGTCGTCTGTAACGGGAACAACGAAGAGCATAATATCGAAAGGTTCATCGACAAACGTCTCTTTTCTTTTCGGCATTTACGGCTCGAGCGGAAAATTGTTCCTTCGCATCGGCAGCACGGAATTTTTTAACAGCGACGGAGTTGTGCTGTCCGCGAATCAATGGACACACGTCGCGGTAAGTTGGAACAAGGCGGCTAATTACACGGTATCGTTTTTCATAAACGGGGCGATGAGCGGAACCGCGGTAACGGCTCCCGCCACATTTTACGTTAACACGGACGCGATAAGAATCGGCGGAAGCCAGGCATTTCCCGCATACGTGTTTCAAGGAACGATAGATGAGGTAAGGCTGTGGAAGCGTTCGAGAACGGCTAACCAGATAGCGTGCAACAGGTTTGTAGGACTCGGCGACGGCGAAGACGCGAATTCGTGGGAACGAATGACATACGGCTCATATTACAACGGGCTTGTTTCGACGTGGACTTTCAATTCGTCGGGAACAACGTTTTACGACTACTTCGGATATCATCACGGTGCATACGTTGGCAGCGCCGCTTCTACACAAACGACTCTCGGCGTGCCGATACCGTATAACTTCGCGATGAAGTTCAACGGCGCGCAGTACGATTATCTTACCGTATCATCAAACACGGTGTTCAATCAAACAGGTGACGGCAGCATAGAGATGTGGATAAAGCCGTTATCGGTTTCTACAGAGCAGATATTTATGTCGAAGGGCAGCAGCCTCTCGTCATTATCTTTCATACTGGGAATGGCTCCGGGAGGAAAACTGTATTTCGGCACAGGCACGAACGTGGCGCTAAACTCTACCGGACAGGCGTTAACAGCGAATGTATGGAATCACATCGCCGTTACGTGGATGACATCCGGGTCAACGTTCCAGGTCAGGTTCTACAAGAACGGAAAACAAAGCGGTTCGGTATCAACGATACCGAACACGTTTCCAACGAACACTGACGCGTTTTTAATCGGAAGTTCCGCGCTGTACAACCTGCCGTTTAACGGATATATAGACGAACTGCGGATATGGAACCAGCAGTTGACGCAACAGCAAATATTGCTGAATATGTTTGTTTCCGGCCGTTCCATTACGACTCCGACAGGATTGCTGTGCCTCTGGAATTTCGACGGCAACCTGAACAATTTTGCTTCGACGAGCGGAATAGCGGCTTCTCTTAACAGCGGGGGCGTGAATAATTGCCGCCTGAGCGCTTACTCTAACGACAATACAACAGGCGCTTACAGCAGTACATTTCAGTCTCACAGCACGGTAATAAACCGCGCGGCGTCTCCGAATCCGTTTCCCGGAAGTTATTACTGCAGATATCCGTTCGGCACTATTCCCGACAACAACCCGACCGGATTGCAGGACACGCTCGTGATACAGGGGGTTTCAGGTTACGTGACATCTCTTGAATTGTTTTTATCCATTCAGCATTCGTATGTAGGGGACCTGATTGTAACGCTGAGAGCCCCGAGCGGAGTTGAGAGAAACATAATCGTTACGAACGGCGGCGGCGGAAAAAACGTGCTTACATTTTTCTCGGATAATTTTTCTTACATGCCGACCGATAACGAGTATCTTCCGCCGTGGGGTTTTCTGAAGACCGTATCGCAGTTGAACAGTTTCAACACGTCCGCTCAGGGAAACTGGATTCTTACCTGCAAGGATAATGCAACTAACGATATCGGTATCTTGCAGGGTTGGGGAATCAAGTTCACGACTGCAACGGGCATCAATCCCGTTTCCGGAACAATACCAGATAAATACTCTCTTGAGCAGAATTATCCGAACCCGTTCAATCCATCAACATCGATAAAGTTCGGCATAAAGAAGGACGGATTCGTGAGTCTGAAAATTTATGACCTTACGGGACGCGAAGTTGCCGCGCTTGTGAGCGGAACGCTGAGAGCGGGCTCATACAGCGTTGATTGGAACGCATCGGGTCTTTCGTCGGGAGTTTACTTTTATAAACTTGAAGCCGGCGAATTCACGGACGTAAAGAGAATGGCACTGGTGAAATAAGAAATACATTTGATAATCAGAAAGTTACGGTTTAAAATTATAAACCCTCTGATACGGCGTATCTGAGGGTTTTTGTTGTGCACGAGATTGTCCGCTCACCACGGCGAGTCTTTGACCGCGGCGGAGAACCGATACTGCCCTTACAGGCAATCCCGATAAATCGGGACGCGTTTTTCCTTAAACAAAAAACCCGCAATGACAGCTGCCGACTATTATTTATATACCCGTGTATCACATATTAGCGGAAAATATTATCTGTGTTTTGTAATAAACGAAATCATTAATATTACAGTAACATAAATTCACGGAAGGACTTCAAATGAAAAAATTGATATTTCTTCTCATTTCTTTTTTCTTTTCACTTATCACGTCTGAATTTTCTTATTCACAAACATGGTCGCCTCTCGGAAGCGGGACGAATAATATTGTTACCAATATGATAATGTATAATAATGAACTTATAGCGGGGGGATCGTTTACTATGGCCGGCGGCGAAAATATTAAGGCTATAGCGAAATGGAACGGAACATCCTGGTCGCCGCTCGGAAGCGGATTATCGGGAACCGCTACATTCGTTATCGGATTGACGGTATATAACGGAGAACTTATAGCCGGCGGCATGTTCACAACCGCAGGCGGTGTAAGCGCAAGTAACATTGCCAAATGGAACGGAACATCCTGGTCCCCTCTAGGAAGCGGAACCAATAATGTTGTTGTTACTTTATGCGTATATAACAACGAACTGATAGCGGGCGGAGATTTCACATCGGCGGGCGGCACGCCCGCTAATCATATCGCCAAATGGAACGGAACATCCTGGTCGGCGTTTCCGGGCGGCATGGACGTAAGGGTATGTAATCTTACTGTTTTTAACAACGAACTGATAGCGGGCGGTCAATTCCTGGCAGCGGGCACTGTTCCTGCAAATTTTATTGCTAAATGGAATGGTACAACCTGGTCGCCTCTTGGAAGCGGTATGAACAGTTTTGTATATGCTTTGAAAGTATATAACAACAATTTAATCGCAGGCGGGTGGTTTTCGATGGCAGGCGGGGATTCCGCGAGTTACATAGCAAAATGGAATGGAAGCTCCTGGTCGCCGCTTGGAAGCGGGATAACGGGAAGCGGCGACAGGCAGGTTAATACTCTTACTGTCTACAACAACGAATTGATTGTCGGCGGAATATTTAGTTCTGCAGGAGGTGTAAGCGCAGGTAATATTGCAAAATGGAACGGAAGCGCCTGGTCATCCATTGGCGGCGGCACAAATGGCAATGGCGTCTTAGGCCTTGAAGCAAACAGCAATTCGCTTTTTGTCGGCGGTCAATTCACAATGGCAGGTACGACACTTGCGAGTAATATTGCAAGATGGGGGCTTCCAACAGGAATAAAAGCCATTAATGAAAACATGCCGTACAAATATACACTTTCTCAAAATTATCCTAATCCGTTTAATCCTTCGACATTGATAAAGTTTGCTGTTCCGTGCGCTTCGTCAGTAAAAATATCGGTCTTTGATGTTTCGGGCCGCGCATTAGAAACACTTGTAAACGAATATATTCAGCCCGGCACATATCAGATACAATGGAATGCGGCAAATTATTCAAGCGGAGTATATTTTTATAAAATACAGACAGGAGATTTTACAGAAACAAAACGCATGATACTTTTAAAATAAAAAGATATTTGGATATTTAAATCGGGATTAGCTTCGCAGAACATTGTTTGCCTGTTTATGTATCCATCCCTCAGTTGATAAAAATAAGTTTGGGAAACTAACTTTATTCCTTTTGGAAAGATCAAGAGTTTCCTCAAAGGTGGGTAACAAACAGGGGAACAAAAGGTAAACAAAATTACTCCCGAATGCCTGATTCAAACTCAGGAATGGAGCACTTAAACAAAAAACCTCCGAAATCCCTATTTGATAAGGTTTCCAGAGGTTTTAACAGTGCCCGAGATCGTCCGCCGCGGCGGAGAACCGATACTGCCCTTACAGGTAATCCCGACTAAGTCGGGACGCGTTTTTCCTTAAACAAAAAACCCCTGCTGAAGTAAATCAACAGGGGTATTCGTGCCCGAGATCGGAATCGAACCGATACTGCCCTTACAGGCAATCCCGACTTAGTCGGGACGCGTTTTTCCTTAAAACAAAAAACCCCTGCTGATTTTTCAACAGGGGTCTTGTGCCCGAGATCGGAATCGAACCGATACTGCCCTTACAGGCAACAGGATTTTAAGTCCTGCGCGTCTACCAATTCCGCCACTCGGGCTAAGCTCAAACTTATAAAGAACATTTAATACATTGCAATCCCGATAAATCGGGACGCGACTACCAATTCCGCCACTCGGGCTACAATTTATAAAAATACTCATTTAGCAGAAGTATTTCAATCTATTTTCACCTTAAGCCTGAACGGTGAAACTAAAATCGACAAAAATAAAACACCTAAGAGGTGTCCGCCCGCATTATATTTGCATTTTAATTATACCGATTTATATAAGAGATTCGCCAATATTCTTGTTGAAATTCAGGTTCATATTGAATAAATTTTATCAATTTAAAAACGGAGGTAAAAAATGTCCGGCAGAATACAAAAATTCATCGGCTTATTATTTTTTATTTCTTTGTTCTCAGCACTTTTTCTGAGTTTCAGCAGTTTTACAAAAACCAACAATCAATCTGTTTCCCCGTCCGCGAATTTTTTAGACACGATTACGCTTAACGCAAATCCCGGTCCGTCTAACAACGGCGGCTCGACAGGCTGGGCGATGTTCTTTGACCTTATCGGTGGTACGCACGACATCACGGTTACTGAGATGAGCACGGGAAACACAGCCGCGGCAAACTCGACGTTCAGCATTGAAATTTTCACGCGCACGGGAACGGCGCTTGGCGGTCCCGTGGGTTCGGGTTCGGGCAGTTCAACCGCGGGGTGGACGTCGCTCGGTACGGTAACTTTTACTCAGGGAACAACCGCCAATGGCGTATCTCTGCTTTGTCAGATTCCCCCGATTTTAGTCGGCGCGGGTGATACGGTCGGAGTTGCCGCGAAGTTTACGGGCGCGGGTCCGCGGT
Organism: Ignavibacteria bacterium; assembly: GCA_035561235.1. GTDB lineage: Bacteria > Bacteroidota > Ignavibacteria > Tepidaquicellales > Tepidaquicellaceae > CAIKZJ01. Next base: position 2,709 of record DATMXZ010000214.1, on the reverse strand, counting down.
ATTTCGGGACGGGCTCGCCGCCATACAGCACGTACGCGGATTCAAACTTAACGCTGATTACGGGCGACGGGCGTTCCGCTCCCTTCACGCCCACGGGCAGTTGGTTTGCTTCGCGCGCGATGGTAGGCGCTCTTCGTTATGTGGTTAACCCCGTATCCGGAATCGGGACAATAGGAAAAGAACAACCCGCGGATTTCAGGCTCGAACAGAATTATCCGAATCCTTTCAATCCCGTAACTTCAATCGAATTCGCGGTTCCGTCGAGAACGAACGTTGTTTTGACGGTATTTAATTCTCTCGGAAGAGAAGTCGCGGTGCTTGCAAGCGGAGAATACACGCCGGGAAAATATAGAATTACGTGGGATGCCGCGGGTTTTTCGAGCGGCGTTTATTTCTATACGATGAGAGCAGGTAATTTCACACAGACAAAGAAACTGCTGCTGCTGAAGTAGTATCGCAAACAAAAAAATTTGTTTTCCGCCCTTTGACTCCGAATCAAAGGGCTTTTCATTTTAAATTGAAATAATATTTCCGTGAAATTATTTTTATACAAACCTAAAGGAAGAGTAGGCGGATGAAGAAGCATAAATAATAATAAAGACGAGACTCCCATAAAAGAGGCTCTCTTAACAATTACATTTTTAAAAACCTATGGGATTAAAATGGATATTATTAATTTATGCTTTACGGACGTGACTTTTTCTTACGGGGTTTTTCAACAGCCCGTCATAAAAAATCTCACTGTTACGTTTCAAAAAGGATGGACAGGAATTATAGGCGCCAACGGAATCGGCAAGACTACTCTTGCGAAACTTGCCTGCGGATTGCTTCTGCCCGACAAAGGCTCGGTCATATTAACGGACAAAAACGCGTCCGGACTTTACTGCGAGCAAGAAACACACTATCCGCCCGGGGACATTAAGGAATTTTTTCTTGACGAAGACAAATATCCCGGCAAACTCCGCTCAATACTCGGAATTGAAGAGGACTGGGCTGAAAGGTGGGACACGCTCAGTTTCGGCGAAAGAAAAAAACTTCAGGTCGCTGCGGCGTTGTGGAAAAATCCTGAAATACTCGTTCTCGACGAGCCGACAAATCATCTCGACGAGAGCACGAGTGAAAGCGTCATCGAATCATTGCATACTTACGAAGGAACGGGTTTGATAATTAGCCACAAAAGGGATTTGCTCGACGAACTCTGCGGCTGGTGTCTTTTTATGGATACTCACGGAGCGGTTATCAGAAAAGGCGGAGTCACGGACGGACTCGCGCAGCAGGAAATCGAAGAGAGGCAGAAGGAAAAAGCGTATGAAAACGCGCAGGACAATTTCAAAAAACTCGATAAGAGTTCGGCGCGGATGAAACACGAGATTTCCTTGAAGAGAAAATCGCTGTCGAAGAAAAATCTCGACAAGCACGACCACGACGGAAAAGGCAGGATTGACGGGCTGAGACTGAAAGGCAAGGACGCGATAGGGGCGAGGAAACTGAAAAATCTGCAGTCGCGCGCGGCAAGAGCGAAAGAGGAGATGGAGAAATCGTATTTCAGGAAGCGAAGCATTGACGGGTTTTCACTCAACGGAGAAAGAGCGGAAAGAAATTATTTTCTCGCGCAGGAAGAAGGCGAAGTGAAGTTTAAAAGCGGAATTACGCTCGACGTTCCGCTTCTCACAATAAAGCCCGGCGATAAAATCGGCATATCGGGAAAAAACGGAACGGGTAAAAGCACTTTGATAAAATATTTTCTTGAAAAAATAAATATCCCGTCCGAAAAATTAATATACATTCCTCAGGAAATTAATCCAGGGGATATTGACGGCATGAGAAGCAGAATCGATTCGTTGAATAATGCCGAACTTGGAAAACTTCTGACGGTTATCTACAGGCTCGGCTCGGAACCCTTACGCGTAATGGAAACCGAAAGACCGAGTCCCGGAGAAGTAAGGAAAATTCTTCTCGGACTCGGACTGCTGAAGTCGCCGCAAATCATAATAATGGACGAGCCGACAAACCATATGGACCTGCCGTCTGTAATCTGTCTCGAGAAAGCGTTAAAGGAGTTCAAGGGCGCGCTCGTGCTCGTCAGCCACGACCGTGTTTTTCTGGACAAGGTAACAAACACTAGATGGCTGATTGAAAACAGGAAGGGCAGGCGGACGCTGAAAATAACTCATAGAATGAATTTGTGATAATTCCCGTTAATTCGCGGCGGAATATTTTCCGGCGGAAATCAAACGAGGTCGGCGAAAACGGCATCTGTCGCTTCGGCAAGATCAGACGGCGGGAGAACAATCTGCATTCCCCTTATGCCCGCGCTGAAAAAAATCTTATCAAAGAGTTGCGAGGTTTCTTCTAAGTATGTTGGATATTTTTTTGTCATTCCGATAGGCGAGCATCCGCCGCGTATGTAGCCGGTGACTGCGAGCAGGTCTTTTGCTTTTATCATTTCTACGCTTTTGTTTCCGCTGGCGGCAGCGGCTTTTTTCAGGTTTAGTTCCGCGTTACCCGGAATAATGAAAACCGCGTATCCCGACTTATCGCCTTTGGCGACAAGCGTCTTGAAAACTGTTTCGGGCGGCGCGCCGATTTTGTTGGCTACACTGACGGCGTCAATCTCGTCTTCATTGACTTCGTATTCCCGTGTCTCGAATTTGAAATTGCCGCTTTCGAGAATTCTTACGGCGTTCGTTTTCTTCATCCGTAAAGTAT
>DATMXZ010000213.1:0-6358 GCA_035561235.1 Ignavibacteria bacterium | reverse complement strand
TACAATACAAATTATATAATTCAATTATTATAAATACTATGGATAATAAAAAATTCATTCTTCTCCTTTCTTTTATAAGTTTACTATTTGCAAATTCATCCGTATTGTTCTCCCAGTGGGTATGGCAAAATCCTTATCCACAGAGTAATCATCTTTTTGGTGTCTATTTTGCAAATGCTAATACGGGTGTAATGGCGGGAAATGTAGGGACAGTGATACGTACTACAAATGGCGGAGCAAATTGGGCAGTTTCGTACATAGGAAATTCTTCAAAAAATCTTAATTGTATTTGTTTTATAGACGCAAATACCGGCTATGCTGTCGGTTCTTTAGGCAGTATTTTCAAAACTACAAACTGTGGCGCAAACTGGGTGTCATTGACAAGCGGTACAAGCGCTGCTTTAACGGGTGTTCATTTTATAAATGCAAACACAGGAACTGTTATAAGTCTTTCCGGAAAAGGGTATCGAACTACAAACGGCGGTGATAACTGGACAGAACAAACAATTGCAAGTTCAGTAACCGATTTGCAGGATGTGTATTTTACAGATGCAAATACGGGAGTCGTAGCAGCGGCTTATGACGATGCAATTTATCGTACAACAAACGGCGGAAATAACTGGGTGCCGATTGTCTATACATCAAACGGTAATTCGATGTTACTAAGTGTTGGTTTTGTCGATAATCTGACCGGTGTGGCGGTTGGCTATACCGGTTCAACAAATTATACATACAGAACAACTAATGCAGGATTAAATTGGACGGGAGTTCCAAGCGGTTCCTCGGCGACTTTTAATTGTGTCCGATTTATGAATTCCACTACAGGGTATGCAGTAGGTTCACAAGGTGCGGTACTTCTAACAACTGATGCCGGGCTTACGTGGTCTAACAAGACACCGTTTGCGACGGGAAGCGGCTATACGGATATAAGTTTCATAAACCCGGATTTGTATTATATGGTAGGTGGAAACGGAATAATAGTTCGTACTACAAACGGCGGCAGCAACTGGACGCAATTATCTTCATCGGTAATTTCAAATGATATAAATGCCGTGTCGTTTGCAAATCAGAATTCGGGAACTGCCGTAGGTGTTACGGGTAAAATTATACATACAACAAACGGCGGAAATACCTGGACTCTTCAAACGAGCGGAATTACTACACAGATTATTGATGCTGACCAGACAGATGCAAACACTTGTTATGCAGTGTACAGCGGAAAAGTATTGAAAACTACAAACGGCGGAGTAAATTGGGCCACATTATCGAGCATAAATATAACAAATTTTATGAGGGCGTTTGCGTCAGTTGATTTTGTCAATATTTATACCGGTTATGTTGCCGGCGGAAACGGATTGTTTATCCGCACAACTGATGGCGGAACTTCCTGGGATACTACAATAAACTATTTTGTACAGCAAGATTCTGTAAGCCTGAAATGTGTGAGATTTTACGACGTAAATACAGGCTATGTATGCGGTGCAAACGGAAAAATATTCAAAACCACAAATGGGGGTTCAAACTGGAATAGTCTAACAAGCGGAATATCGAGCATGCTTTATGGTATAGCAGTAATAAATAACGATGTTATTTCTATTGTTGGTGAAAGCGGCGTAATTTTAAGAACGACAAACGGCGGCGCTAACTGGTCATTACAAACAAGCGGCACAACAAATATGCTTAAAAGCGTTTCTTTTGCAAATCAATCAAAAGGTATTGCTGTGGGTCTATCCGGGACAGTCCTGTTAACAACTGACGGAGGATTAAATTGGACAGTTCAGCCAAAATTTATATCAAATAATATTAATACGGTATGCTTTCTTGACACAAGTTCCGCTGTTATTGCCGGTTATGCGGGGACGATATTAAAATACACAAGTATTGTATCCGGAATATCTCATTACAGTCCCGAAATTATTTCGAATTATAAATTAATACAAAACTATCCGAATCCGTTTAACCCCGTTACAAAGATTGAGTATTCAATTCCGAAAGAGTCGAAAGTAACGCTTGTAGTATATGATTTACTCGGACGCGAAATTTCCAGACTTGTAAATAACGAAACGAAAAGAGCGGGAACATATATTGTAGAGTTCAATGCGGCAAACCTTTCATCGGGTGTGTATTATTATAGTATTCAATCGGGAAGTCATATTCTAACAAAGAAAATGGTTCTGATTAAATGAAAAATTTAAGAATACTCAGAGAAATTTGACAATACAATTGGATAAGAAAATATTAAGGTTAGATACTCAAAAGGGGCACAAGCCCCTTTTGATATTTAAACTATTTGCATTTGAATGATGGTTTGCGTTTTTCCTTGAAGGCGTTTATGCCTTCTTTATAGTCATCGCTGCAATAGACTTTTCTGCGTAAAGATTCGATATGTTCGAAAGCGTTTGGCGTAATCGGGTGCGCGTTGGTAAGAATCCTGAATTGTTCTTTTATGACTTCGATGGACAGCGGTGAATTCGCAGCGATTTTACCTGCGAGTTTATATGTGAACGATTCAATATCATCGTTTTCGATCACGTGATTTATTATTCCGAAATGTAGCGCGGATTCGGCATCGACAGGAGAGCCCGTGAAGAACATTTCTTTCGCGTGGCTGAGTCCGAGCCGGTTTATAAAATGGAGAATGCCGCTGGCATTATAGGGCACGCCGATTTTCGCGGGAGTTATGGCGAAAGTACAGTCAGGGCTGCCGATGGCGAGGTCGCAGGTAATCGCGAGGTCGCAGGCTCCGCCCCAGACGCTTCCTTCAATCAACGCAATCACGGGACCCGGATATTCCTGAACCATTTTCAGCATTTTCTCGAGAGGTTTTTCCTGACCGAGCGGGTCGATTCCGTCAAGCGGGAGTTCATTGATGTCGTGACCGGCCGACCAGACCTTGCTTCCTTTCCCGGCCCGAATTATGACAACACGGACTTTATTCTTCCTGAAGTTTTCAAACGCGTCGATTATTTCACCGAGCATAGCCGAGGACAGGGCATTAAGTTTTAATTGATTGTTGAATGTTATAGTTCCGATGAAATCGTTTATGCCGGTGAGTATAGAGCCGTAATCATTTTCCATTCGAAAGGTCTTTAAGTTTTTTTAGAATGTTGAGCGCTTCAAGCGGAGTCGTATTCTCGAGTTTAGTTTTATCGAGCAGTTTTTTAATTTCGTCTTTATAAAGAATTCCGCTGTCAACTTCGAACAAACTGATTTGTATGTCGTTCGTATGTTTTCTTCTGAACTCCTTGTCTTCAAAATTCTTAAGTATATCCTTCGCGCGCAGTGTCACGGATTCGGGAAGCCCTGCCATTTGCGCAACCTGAATCCCGTAACTGTGGTCGGCGGTACCCTCCGTGATTTTTCTCAGGAATATTACCTTGTCGCCGTATTCGCGCACTTCGACGCGGCAGTTTTTAATCCTGTCGTACATATCGGCGAGCGCGTTAAGTTCGTGGTAATGAGTCGCGAACAATGTTTTTGCTCGTACGTTTGGATTCTCGTGAAGGTACTCAGTGATAGCCCAGGCAATCGAAATACCGTCGTAGGTGCTCGTGCCTCTTCCGATTTCATCGAGAAGGAGGAGACTTTTAGGAGTCGCGTTGTTGAGAATGTTTGCCGCTTCGTGCATTTCGACGAGGAACGTGCTTTCGCCTTTGGCGATGTTGTCGGATGCGCCGACGCGAGTGAAAATTTTATCGACGAGACCTATACTCGCTTTTTTCGCAGGTACGAAGCAGCCAATCTGAGCGAGGAGCACAATTAAGCCTGTTTGTCTCAGGTAACTCGATTTACCGCTCATATTAGGACCGGTAAGAATCAGAATCTGATTTTCGTTCGTGTCAATCGAAACGTCGTTGGGAACGTACTTCTCGCCCGCCGCGAGGAGCCTTTCAATAACGGGGTGGCGTCCTTCGATAATATCAATTTTATCCGATTCGTTAATATCGGGTCTCACGTATCTGTATTTATCGGATACCTCAGCGAAACTTACGAGTGTATCTACCGCAGCAATGACGCCCGCATTTTTCTGTATCATTTCGGCGAATTTCAGAATAAACGAACGAAGGTCGTTGAATATCCTGTTTTCAATCGCGTTTATTTTTTCCTCGGCGTTGAAAATCTTGTCTTCGTAAACTTTAAGTTCTTCGGTTATGAACCGTTCGTTGTTGACGAGAGTTTGTTTCCTGATATAGTCAGGCGGGACCTTGTCGAGATTAGCCTTCGTGACGTCAATGTAGTAACCGAACACCTTATTGAAATCGACTTTAAGCGAACTGATGCCGGTGCGTTTTCTTTCCTTGCTCTGGAAGTTTTCAATCCAGGTTTTCCCGTTTATATGAATTTCCTTTATCTCGTCGAGTTCGGCGTCGTAACTTTTATTGATTATGCCGTAGTTATCGCTGCCCGCGAGGTAATTTTCATTAATCACCCTGTCGATTTCGGAAGTAAGTTCGTTTGATTCGATGATACCTTTCTGAAGTGCTTTAATTGCGGCGGAATCAAAGGCATCAAGTTTTTTCCCGACGTCGTGGACTTTCCGCAAAGAAATTTTCAACTGGACTATATCCCTCGGTACAGCCTTTCCCGTCGCGACCTTCGAAAGAATCCTTTCAAGGTCCGCGATTGAGTTCAAGTCCTCGGCGAGAGAGTTTCTGGAATTTTTATTTTCATAAAAGCAGGAAACCGATTCGAGCCGTCTGTTAATCTGTTCGGGTCGTTTCAGAGGTCTTGAAACCCATTTCTTAAGCAGTCTTCCGCCCATTGCTGTGCGGGTTCTGTCGAGTATCGAAATGAGGGTTCCCTCACGACCTCCTTCGCTCAGAGAAGCGGTAATTTCGAGATTTCTTTTCGTGGAAGGGTCGAGAATAATATAGTCGGTAAAATCGTAATGATAAATTTTCTTTATATGCTCGAGGTTATTCTTCTGTGTTTCGTTAAGGTAGTTCATAATGCAGCCCGCGGCGATTATGCCTTCCTTCATATCATCTATGCCGAAACCTTTAAGTGAATGAGTGCCGAATCTGTTTGTAAGCAGTTCCCGCGCGTAATCGAGATTAAAGACCCAGTCGTCGACCTTGGTAACTGTGAATGGCGGTTTATTTTCTTCGAATGCGGACGTCACGGGAATTTTGAGGGCGTTAAAAATCCTGTCGCGTCCTTTTTTAGGAACGAGAAGTTCGGACGGGTTGATGGTCTCAATCTGTTCGGGCAGGTTTTTAACGTGAATTTCAGACGCGGCAAACTCTCCCGTAGTTGCGTCGCAGAACGAAAAGCCGCAAACATCGTCTTTGATATAGACCGCGGCGAGAAAATTATTCGATTTATGGCTGAGAAGTTTATCCGAGAAATTAGCGCCGGGCGTAACGACTTCGATAACGTCCCTTTTAACGATACCCTTCGCGAATTTCGGGTCTTCGAGTTGTTCGCAAACGGCGACTCTGTATCCCGCTTTAACGAGTTTGGGCAGATAGTTGTCGAGCGCGTGATGGGGGAATCCCGCGAGGGGCGTATCGGCGGCGGCGCCGTTGGCTCTTTTCGTGAGCGTAATGCCGAGGACTTTTGACGCGGTAACCGCGTCGTCCTCAAATGTTTCGAAAAAATCACCCATGCGGAAAAGGAGCAGCATATCGGGATATCTCTCCTTGACTTTGCGGTACTGCCTCATCAAAGGTGTTTCCTGTTGTTTCATTTTCAGTAATGGATGATTTTATCCTTGAGATATTTATTCAGCAATTCTCTTCCTCTGAATATGTGCGCTTTAACGGTACCGAGAGGCAGTTTAAGTTCTTTGGAAATTTCCTCGTATTCCTTTTCATCTCTGTGCCTCATCAGAATAACCGTTCTGTATTTCCCCGGAAGCGAAGCAATCGCTTCTTCAAGGAGCGCTTTTCTTTCTTCTTCTATGATGGACCTGTCGGGTTTAAACTCGACGTCCGGAATTTCGAATCTTAAATCGTCGTCCTCCGAATCAATCTCCTTGTCGATTGAAATCGTATTTAATTTTTTCTTTCTCAGGTAGTCAATGCAGTTATTGGAAGCGATCTTATACAGCCAGGTGGAGAAAGCGAACTGTCTGTCGAACTTATCGAGCGAATTAAACGCCTTGATGAATGCTTCCTGAGCAAGGTCTTCAACGTCCTCCTTATTATATATCATTCTGAAAATCAAGTTATGAACGAGGTTATAATACTTTTTCATCAGTTTATCGTAAGCGGACTGCTCGCCGCTGATAGCCCTGTCAATCAATTCATAATCTTCAACTTTAGAATTATTCTTATTTTCCTGATTGTTATCTGACGCCATTTACCGTTTTTTCATTTACCCTGAACAAGTAAAATAATTAAATACTGACAAATAC
>DATMXZ010000212.1:0-2758 GCA_035561235.1 Ignavibacteria bacterium | reverse complement strand
AAGGAAAAATATCATATTAATTCTGTTTCACCTTCGGACGAATCATTCATAAAAACCGAGGTGCTTACGTCGGCTGCAGATTTTAAGACGCTGAATTTCTATTATCCTCAGCATAAAATGTACAAGTTTGAATTCAGCACGACGGAAATTCCGGTTTATGAGGGCGAAATTGTCATAGGACTGACCCTGATTCCGAAAAAGGATATAAAGGAAGGCGTTTATGCAATACCTGTTGAATTGAGTTATCAGGCCTGCGACAACGCGGCTTGCTATCCCCCGAAATCTCCGAAAGGCGAAATTAAAATAAATATTTCGAAAAAAGGCGCGGAAATCAACAAAGACGTTTTCGCCAAAATCGATTTCTCGAAACCGCTTAAATCCGAAACGACAGTCAAGGAAACACTGAAAGAGAACGAAAGGGTCGAAGGACAGAACCCCGACGAGGAAAAAGTATCGAAGTTCATCGAGGAAAAAGGTCTTATACTCGGGATACTGATTATTTTTGTTTGGGGTCTCGCGCTTAACCTTACTCCCTGCATATATCCATTGATACCTATAACGATTAGTTATTTCGGCTCGCAGTCGAGCGGCAATAAATTCCAGAGCATAATGATGGGAGTCTTTTACGCTCTCGGCATGTCTGTTACATATTCACTTCTCGGACTTTTCGCGGCGCTGACGGGAAGCATACTCGGCACCGCGCTGCAGAACCCGATAGTTATAATCGTAATCGCTCTCGTGTTCATCGCGCTTTCGACTTCGATGTTCGGTCTCTGGGAAATCAGAGTTCCTCAGAAACTCGCGCTCGAAGGCAACAAGAACCGCAAGGGTCTTTTCGGGTCGCTCTTCATGGGACTTCTCGTCGGATTCATCGCGGCTCCCTGCATCGGACCGATAGTCCTCAGCCTGTTGGTTTATGTCGGTAAACTCGGGAATCCTTTTATGGGCTTCTTCCTTTTCTTCGTGCTTTCGATGGGACTCGGAGTGCCTTACATTTTCCTCGCTGCGTTCTCGAGTTCGATAAGCAAACTCCCGCGCTCGGGTGAATGGATGATTAGCGTGAAAATTATTTTCGGCCTCGTGCTGATTATTATGGCGCTAAACACGCTCGGTCCGCTTATTCCCGAAAACATATACTCTATCGTTTTCCCGCTTTCAATAATACTCTCGGGAATTTACCTTATTATTTTCGACAATAAGGGATTGAACGCGAAAGGATACACGAAGGTTAAATACGCTATAGCGATTGCGGGCATCGCATTCGGCGTTTGGACGCTGAAACCCGAATCTCATACCGCCGAGGTTGCCTGGAAAAACCTTTCTTCGGTCGAACAGATTGAAGCGTCAATCAAATCCGAGAACAAGCCGATTATGATTGACTTTTACGCCGACTGGTGCGCGCAGTGCAAGGAATTGGACAAGTATACTTACGTTGACGGAAAGGTAGTTGAACTGTCAAAATCCTTGAATAACATTAAGATTGACTTAACGAAAGAAAATTCGGATATTTCAACTAAGTACGGTATTAAAGGGCTTCCCGTGGTTTTATTCATGAAACCGAACGGTGAGGAAATTAAGGAATTGCGTGTTACGGGATTCCTTGAGCCGGAAGAATTTTCGAAAAAAATACAAAAATTAATTGATGCAAAATAAGAAAGTTGTTTTATTAATATTAATGCTCTTCGCTGCTGCGTTTTTGAACGCGCAGGTTTCCGATATCGACCGCAACTATAAACTGTCTGATATAAGAGATAAAGTCGTTAACACGGATGATAAAAGTCCGCTCGAAGTGCCTAATATGCAGGCGGATAAGAAATCCCCCGGTCTCTCGATACTACTTTCACTCGTGCTTCCGGGCGCGGGACATTACTATGCGGGACGCAGCGACGTGGGCGCGTATTTCTTCGGCGCGGAAGTCGGCATGTGGCTCGGTCTTTTTGGAGTGAACTACTACGGAAACATTCTCAGAGACGATTCTCGCTCTTTCGCCGCGACTCATTCGGGACTCGACAAGAGCGGCAAGGACGACGATTACTTTTCGAACGTAGGTAATTACCTGAACATTTACGATTATAACAACGATAAACTCGCGCGCGGCGAGTACGAAAAACTATATGACGTGAATACGCATTTCTGGAACTGGGATTTGAGCGCTAATATGGATTCGTTCGAGTCGCAAAGGAAGAGAAGCGAAAGAACGTACAACCTCAGAACAATCTTTGTCACGGGAATGATTCTCAACAGGCTCGTAAGCGGAATAAGCGCCCTCGTGCTTACGAACAAGGGCAACAATTCCGGCGGAATCCGTATGAACAGCGAACTGATTATGACTCCCGAAAATAGAATCGACGGACTTAAACTGAATTTCGTAAAATCATTCTGATTTGACAAGGAACTATAAGATCATTCTTGAATACGACGGCTCGGATTTCCTCGGCTGGCAAAGACAGAAGAAGCACAGAAATACTGTTCAGGAAGTTCTCGAAAACGCCCTTGGAAAAATCCTGCGGTGCGAGATAAAAATCACCGGCGCGGGACGCACGGATACGGGCGTACACGCTTACAATCAAACCGCTAACTTCAAAACCGCCGCTGATATTGGCGCCGAAAAAAAAATTCTTTATTCCGTTAATTCGATTCTTCCCGGCTCGGTAACCGTAAAATCAATATCCGAAGTTCCCGCCGAATTTCATTCGAGATACTCGGCGAAAGAGCGTGAGTATATTTACAGAATGACGACTCGTGAAATCTCGATAGG
>DATMXZ010000211.1:0-2823 GCA_035561235.1 Ignavibacteria bacterium | reverse complement strand
AATTACTAATTGTCAAATCCCATTATCCTCCGGATTCACATCCGGAATATACCCGTTCCCGAGTTTTATCGATTTAACTTTCTTCTTTACCTCAACAGTGAATCTGTATTCGCTTGCATCCTTCCATACCTCGGCGGTTGTTTTGTGGTATGACTCGCTTCCGTCCTCAAACGTCAGAGTTACCGCAATTGGAACCGGCATCCCGCCTTTATTCGTGACCTTGATTTCCATCTTATCGCTTGTTACAACTGCCGCCGATATTGAAAGGTCCGCCGTGCCCGACTGCATGAACCACCTCGTCCAGAACCAGTTCAGGTCCTTCTTCGATACGTCGTTGAACGTGAAGAAGAAATCGTACGGCATCGGATGCTTGCCGCTCCATCGTGCGATGAATTCCTGTAGAGATTTCTTAAATAAATCTTCGCCGAGCATATCCTTCAGTATCTCGAAAACAATTTCCGATTTTCCGTATGCGTTGAAACGGTACGGTACGGATTTCAGCAGATTTGAAGGCGTGAGCATCGGAACATCGTTGAACGTTCCCGAAAAACGGTTGAAACTCTTTACGAAATATTCCCTCTGGTCTGCCTTCTCGGGATCCCGCTCCTTGTTGTCCGGTCCGAATCTGTCCATCTTTATCTGAAATTCCATCGGAAGAAATACCGCGAATCCCTCGTCCATCCACGCGTATTTCCTCTCGTTTATTCCTGTCATGAACGGAAAATACGTGTGCGATATTTCGTGCGACGTCAGGTAAATCAAAGATTCCCAGTCGTCCTCGTCTCCGTCGTTAACCATCATCGGAAATTCCATCCCGCCCTCGCCGTTGAAAACGGTCATCGACGGATAGGGGAACGGTACTCCCGGCATCGTGGTCGCGAGATATTTTATCGCTTCCTCCGCGATTTTGTATACGTCGAATTTCAGCGACAGTGCGTTCGGTCTGAATGCTGTGCTCAGCAATACGAAATTGCTGTCCGCCGCCTCAATTCTCTTCATCTGCCAGAAATAATGGTCGCTCATCGAAAAAACGAAATCAGGCACGCTCTCTGCCTTGTAATGCCATACGCTCGAACCGTTGTTGCGTGTTATCTGATTCGAAGAATTAAGTGCCGAGCAGTCAATCTCGAGTTTTGAATTCCCGGCTGCCGCGTCCCTGTATTTAATTAGAAAACCGTCATTGAAAACCTCCTCGGGATTTTGCAGCATCCCCGTCGACCAGACTATCATGTTCGGCCTGTCAGTCTTTATACGCACGTCGAAGTTACTGAAGTCATTGTAGAACTCGACGACGCCGTTGTAATCAATCATGTCCCATCCTTCTATGTCGTCGAATACGGATATCTGCGGATACCAGTACGCTATCATGTATGACGTCGAGTCGTACATCCCCATCCTCGGAAACTTTTCAGGTATCTTGAAAGACCACTCGATGTCAACCACGTTGTCCATCCCCGCTTTCAGTGTGCTTTTCGATAGATTAATTACCATGTTCGTTCCCGGTCTTGTCACGTCCTTTGAATCCGTATCAATGTCGAACCCGTTTATCGTTAACTTTTTTATGACCGTTCCTTCACCGAAATACTTCGGGTCTCCTTCCCAGTCGCGGGATTTGCCCGGCTTCAAAAAATCCTGATATAATCGTATAACAAGTTTGCCCAGGTCGTGAGGACTCTTGTTGTGGTAAATAATCTTTTCCTTCCCGTTGATTTCTTTCGTGTTCGAATTGACGTCCGCTTCGATAAAGTAATCGGAATGATTCTGCCAGTATGCCGTCCCCGGCTTTCCGTCAAGCGACCGCGTGTTCTTCACAAGCGCTTTCCTGTATTCCGCTGGTATGTATATATCCTGAGAATGCAAAGGAAGTACATTCAAAAGTAAGCCCAATAATATCGGTAAAAATATCTTGTTCATTATTATGTATTTTGTCTTAAAGTATTGTACGTATTTAATTACTATTTGTTCGCGCTGATTATTTCCTTCGCGCGGTTTATTACTTCGGCTCTCAGAGAAAGCGGCTTGATTATTTTTACAAGTTTGCCCCAGCCGAGTATCCAGGAAATAAATTCGTTCGATATCTTTATCTCTGCCTTGAAAAGTATCCCTTCCTCCGTGTCCTCAAATTCCTGATTGTTTATGAAAATACGGCTTTTCAAAAAATCACAGGACTTGTCGAATAATAATTCGGTCTTCTCAAGTTTACCGTGCGGATATATGCCCCAGGTGCTGCTCAGAAAATCGTGCATCGACGGAAAATCCTTTATCCCCGATTTCCTGCTCAGGAATTCTATGTTGCCGATTTTCTCTATCAGATAGTATCGTATCCTGCCCGTATCGTCGTTCTCGCATCCCGCGAGTATGAATGACCTGTTCGTCTTGAAAAATCCGAACGGCGTTACTGTCCTCCGTATCGGCTGCCCGTGCGCGTCAAGTTCATACTCGAACTTTATCATCTGACGCGCGTTTATGGATTTGACTATCTTGACGAAAACCGAAAGCGTCTTGTCCCCGAATACGTTCGATATCTCCTTCAGATTCTTTATCGGCTCCGTGTCGTTTAACGCGAGATACGTGTTAATTAGTTTGTTTAGAGTCCTTACGTCAAACTTCTGTATGTCTATGTCGAGACACCTCCGCGCTGAATGTATCGGTATCCCCATCGCCCTTATTTTCGCGAAATCCCTCCTTATGCTCGGCAGACTCTCGCTGAAAATATCCGACAGTTCATCCTCCGAATAAAAATTCCGCTTCTCGAGAACCATCGAAATTATCTCTATCTGCCTGATTAACTCCTTGGATATCTCCTTTGACATGTTATTATTT